>DASYWD010000172.1 GCA_035936415.1 Longimicrobiaceae bacterium | reverse complement strand
GTGCAGCAGCGCCCGCGCGCGGCCCACCGACGCGCGCAGGTGCGCGGGCGACCACGCGCCCTCGTCCAGCCGCGCCAGCGCGGCGTCGAAGCGCTCCAGCGCCTCGCCGTCCAGCCCCTGCCGCAGGAAGGTCTCAGCGGTGAGGAGCGCCGCCTCCACCGGGTCGCCCCCGGCCAGCGCGGCGCGGCGGACCTCGGCCAGGGCGCGCTCCAGCAGCCCCTTGGACAGGTAGTCCTCCGCCAGCGCGAAGGCGTCGGGCGCCGGCGCGGGGGCAGGCGCCTCCTCCTGCGGCTTCGGCGCGATCTCGCCGAAGAGGGTGTCCAGCGCCCCCTCGTCGAAGGTGAAGCTCTCCACCCCCGCCGCCTCGCCCGTGACGCGCTCGGCGGCGTCCAGGTCGGGGGCGGGGATCTCCGCGAACTCGAACTGCAGCTCGATGGCGAGCCGGTACCGCGGGGTGGTGTAGTACGGGTTCAGCTCCAGCGCCCGCTTGGTCTCGCGGAGCGCCCCCTCGAAGTCGCCCAGGTTGGAGAGGACGAAGGAGAGGTTGTAGCGCGCCTCCGCGGAGTCCGGGTCCGCCTCCACCGCCCGCGCGAAGGCGTTGCGCGCCTCGTCGTAGCGGCGCGTCTCCATCAGCACCGAGCCCACCCCGTTCCACGCCGCCGCCGAGCCCGGCTCGCCCTCCAGCGCGCTCCGGAAGGCGTCCAGCGCCTCGCGGTGCCGCCCGCGGCGCAGGTACATCAGCCCACGGTTGCACCACGCCTCGGTGAAGCCCCGCCGGATCCGGACCGCCTCGGCGAAGGAGCGCTCCGCCCCCTCCGGGTCGCCGCGGTGCGTCCGCGCCACCCCCAGGTTGTTCCAGGCCAGCGCGTAGCCGGGGTCGGTCTCCACGGCGCGCCGGTAGCACTCCTCCGCCGCCTTCGCCTCGCCGGTCTGGTGCACGCAGACGCCCCGCTCGTTCCAGAGCTTGGGGCTCCCCTCGTCCTCGGCCAGGAGCCGGTCGTAGAGGTCGAGCGCGGGCCCGGCCTTCCCCTGGAGGAGGTAGACCTCGGCCATCCCCTGCCGCACCAGCGCCGCGTCCTCGCCCCCGGCCAGGGCGCGCTCGAACTCGCGCAGCGCCTCGTCGTAGAGGCCCTTCTGGCGGAAGGCGACGCCCAGGTTGTAGTGCGCCAGGAACTCCCCCGCCGCGATCTCCGGGCGGCGCACCCGCTCCCCCACCAGCTCGCGGTAGCGCGCCGCGCTGTAGCGGTCCAGCGAGAGGTTGGTCTGCGCCTTGGCGAGCTGCGGGTTGAGCTGCATCGCCCGGCGGGAGGAGGCCGCCGCGCGCTCCATCTCCCCCAGGTCGCCGTAGACGAAGGCCAGGACGTGGTGGGCGTCCGCCAGCTCCGGGTTCAGCTCGATGGCGCGCAGCAGCTCCCGCCGCGCCTCCTCGTTGAGCCCGCGGTTGTAGTACAGCTCCCCCTGGTAGAAGTGGAGCACGGCGCTGTCCGGGTCCAGCTCCAGGGCGCGCCGGAACCACTCCATCGCCGCCTCGAAGCTCCCCCCGGCCTTCTCCGCCTGCCCCAGCCGGATCAGCGTCTCCAGGTCGTCCGGGTCGTGCGCCAGGAGGCGCCGCAGCTCGGCGACGGCGCCGGCGCTGTCGCCCGTGTACAGGTACGCCTGCGCCAGCCGGGTCCGGGCGTCGGAGTCGTCCGGGTCCTCGCGCAGCCGCTCGCGCAGCTCCGCGATCAGCCGGTCGTAGTAGCCGGTGGCGAAGTAGACGATCTCCAGGTTGCGCTGGGCGACCTGCATCTTGGGGTCGATCTCCAGCGCGCGCTGGAACTGCGAGATCCCCTCCTCGTACAGCCCCTTGTTGAAGTAGAGGACGCCGAGGTTGTTGTGCGCACCCGCGTCCGCCGCGTCGATCCGCTGCGCGAAGCCGCGGAGGATGCGGAGGTCCCGCTCCGAGCGCGGGGCGCGCGCCGGGGCGGAGGTGGAGGCGGAAAGCTCCCGTACGTCAGGCAAGGCGGATCTGCTCGAGGATGACCTGCAGCGACTCCACGTCGGGGAGGAGGAGGAAGTGCCCCTGCACGGAGACGTCCTCCTCCATCTTGAACTCCGTCTGGATGCAGAAGACGTAGTCGCGCTCGTGCCCGAAGTTGGTGTACGCGGTGGTGAGCACCGCCCCCGCGAGGTCGATGACCAGCGAGGGGACGGAGGGGAGGAGCATGAGCCCCATGAAGTCGGAGAGCGCGTTCATGTACGCCGCCGACAGGATGTTCCCGGCCTCCTTGATGGCCGACTGCTCCAGCTCGCCGAAGACGTGCGAGTTCCCCGCGGGGCGGTGCAGCAGGATCTCGGAGAGCCGCATCGCCGAGTTGCGGGGGAAGATCAGCAGCGTGCGCCCGGTGAGGTCGCCCAGCATGTGCATCAGCACCGCCGCCACCACCTCCTCTGAGCTCGTCAGCAGCTCCGGCACCTCCTCCAGGGGTGCGACCTGGAGCTGCGGCACGGTGATCATGATCCGGCTCTTCGTCATCTGCGAGAGCGCGGTCGCGGCATGCCCCGCGCCCATGTTCGCCACCTCGCGCAGCGCGTCGAGCTGAATGGCCTCCAGGTCCCGTATGTCGATCATCGGTGCGCCCGATCCATGGTATACGTTGGTCGCGGCCGGCTCACGCGGCCGCCACTGCTTCGGCCCGGCCCTCGCGCGCCAGGATGCTTCCCACGTCGAGGATCAGGGCCGGACGGCCGTCGGAAAGGATGGTGGCCCCGGAGAAGATGCGGAGCGTCCCCGCGGTGGCGTCGAAGGACTTGATGACGATCTCCTGCTGCCCCGCCAGCTCGTCCACCTCGACCCCCACGCGGTGCTCCCCCGACTCCAGCACCACCGCCACGCGGCGGCCGCCGCCCGATCCGACGGCGGGTCCCTGCTGCTGGAGCAGCCCGCGCAGCGACAGGAGCGGGATGACCTCCTCGCGGAGCAAGGCCACGGTCCGCCCCTTCACGGAGCGGACGTCGGCCTCGGGGATCTCCACCGTCTCGCCCACGTGGGTGACGGGAAGCGCGTAGGTCTCCTCCCCCAGCCGCACCAGGAGCGCGCGGACGATGGCGAGCGTCAGCGGGAGCCGCACGGTGAACGCGGTCCCGCGGCCCGGCTCGCTGTCGATCTCCAGCGTCCCCCCGAGCGCCCGCACCCGCGTGGCCACCACGTCGAGCCCCACCCCCCGCCCGGAAACGTCGGTGACCCTGTCCGCGGTGGAGAAGCCCGGACGCGTGAGGAGGCGGTGCACCTCGTCGTCCGGCATCGCCTGCGCCTCCAGCTCGGACACCAGCCCGGCGGAGACCGCCTTGGCGAGCACGCGCTCGCGGCTGATCCCCCGCCCGTCGTCCTCCACGCGCACCAGCACCTGCGAGCGCTCGCGCGCCGCGAGCAGGTGGAGCATCCCGGTCTCCGGCTTCCCCGCGGCGCGCCGCTCCCCGGGCGACTCGATCCCGTGGTCGAGCGAGTTGCGCAGGAGGTGGACGATGGGGTCGCCGATCTCGTCCAGCATGGAGCGATCGAACTCGATCTCCTTCCCCTCCATGGCGAACTCCACCCGCTTCCCCAGCATCCGCGCCGCGTCGCGCACCAGGCGCGGGAAGCGGTCGAACACCTGCCCCACGGGGACCATCCGCGCCTGCATGATCTCGTCCTGCAACTCGGAGATCAGCCGCGCCGCCTGGTCCACCGTCTCCCCCAGCTCCGGCTCGTCCCGGAGGGCGGCCAGCTTCTGCAGGCGGTCGCGGATGATGACCAGCTCGCCGATCTGGTTCATCAGCGCGTCCAGCCGCCGCAGGTCCACGCGGATGTTGCGGGCGCGCGGCGCCGCGGCCGGGGCGGCGGGCTCGGCCGCCTCCTCCGCCGCGGGCGTGGGCGTGGGCGCCGCCGCTCCCGGCACGGCCACCTCCACCCGCTCCACGTCGCCCGCGCCGCGCAGCGCCGCCTCGACCTCCGCCGCGGGCGTTCCGGTGCGCAGCAGGAACTCCAGCGTCCCCGCGAACTCCGGCCCCTGCAGCACCCCCTCGTCCGGGACCACCCCGCTCACCTCGCCCAGCCCCCGGGCCATGCGGAGCGCCATGAAGGCGCGCACCCCGGGGAGCGGCGAATCGTGGGCGATGTGGACGCGGACGCGGACCGCGCCCTCCGGGACCGGCTCCGCGGAGGGGGCCCCGCCCGGAGCGCCTCCCGTGGACGCGGCGGCGGCTTCCGCCGGGGCGTCCCCGGCCGCCGCCTGCAGCCGGGCGATCACGGGGGCCACGTCAGGGTCGTTCCCCTCCTCCTCCGCGACCGCCGCCTCGATGGCGTGCTCCAGCGCGTCGGCGCCCTCGAAGAGGAGGTCCACCAGCTCCACGTCGGCGGCGCGCCGGCCGTCCCGCACCCGGTCGAGGAGGTCTTCCAGGGCGTGCGCGAGGTCGGCGACCGCGCGGTATCCCATGGTGGCCGACATCCCCTTGATGGTGTGCACGGCGCGGAAGACCCCCTCCACCGGCTCGCGCGAGCCGGGGCTCGCCTCGAGCGCGAGGAGAAGGTCGTTGATCGCGGAGACGTGCTCGCGCGACTCGGACAGGAACAGCTCGCCGTACTGCGAAAGCTCCATGCTCAGTTGGCAGGAGGAGCGTAAAGATGCCCGGCCGGAACCAGATTGAGCCGTTCAGAGCTCAACGTGGATGGCCCGGTGAAGAGAAATCGTGCAGCGGTACCCGAGGAAGGCGAGGACGGCGACTGAGGCGTACCTTGTGTACGCCGCAGGGAGCCGCCCGCAGCCTGACGCAGAGCTGCGCGATTTATCGAGCCGCTTACCCGAGGACCCGCTGGACGGCTTCCAAGACCCGGGAGGGCTGGAACGGCTTGACGACGAAGTCGCGCGCGCCGGCCTGGATCGCCTCGATCACCAGGGCCTGCTGCCCCATGGCGCTGCACATCAGGACCTTGGCGCCCGGGTCGTCCTTGATGATCTCCCGGACCGCGTCGATCCCGCCCATGTCGGGCATCACGATGTCCATGGTAACCAGGTCGGGGCGGAGCTGGCGGTACTTCTCCACCGCCTGCAGCCCGGTCTCGGCCTCGCCGACGATCTCGAAGCCGGCCTGCGTGAGGATGTCGCCAATCATGGTACGCATGAAGATCGCGTCGTCGCAGATCAACACCTTCTGAGCCATCAAGCCTCCGGAAGGAACAGGTTGAAGCCGTGGAAAAGGGAGGTCACGCCAGGATGGGACGGAAGATCTCGCCGGGGTCCACCGCGACGAAGATCCGGTCCTCGGTCTCGCCCACGCCGAGGATGTAGGAGCGGTCGATGCGGAGCGACCGGAGGAGGTCCGCGTCCATCTCCAGGTTGCCCAGGTCGGCCCGGACGATCCGGGACACCTCCTCCACCGCCATGCCGACCAGGCGCCCGCCGTGCTCCAGGACCACGATGCTGTGCTCGGGGTCCGCCGACGCGGCGCGGAGGCCCAGCCGCGCCCCCAGGTCGATCACCGTGACGATGCGCCCGCGCAGGTTGATCAGCCCGCACACGAACGGCTCGCTCCCCGGGAGGGGGGTGTACGGCCGCGGCGGGATGATCTCGCGGATGGCGCCGATGGCGACGCCGAACCAGTGCCCTCCGACGCCGAGGAGGACGATCCGCTCCAGCGGCGACTCGGTCGCGAGGGTGCCGCTCGTGGCTTCGCTGGGGTACACGTCGGGCATCACGGACGGGGAGGGACGTCGGAGCTCGGGAGGTGGAGCGGAAAGTATAGCGGGGCCGCCGGGGTCAAGCAAGCGGCCCGGCGCCGCCGCGCGCCCACTCCGCCGCGGCGGCCAGATCCGGCGGGAGCGGCGCCTCGAAGTGGAGCTCCTCGCCGGTGCGCGGGTGCCGGAAGCGGAGCTCCGCCGCGTGCAGGAACTGCCGGGGGGAGCGCCGGGCCAGCGCCAGCGCCCACGCCCGGTCCGCCCCCCCGAATCCCCGCGCCCGGTCGGGGGCGTACGTCCGGTCGCCCACCACGGGATGCCCCAGGTGCAGCAGGTGGACGCGGATCTGGTGGGTGCGCCCCGTCTCCAGCTCCGCGCGCACCAGGTCGGCCGCGCGCCAGCGCTCCAGCCGGCGGAAGTGCGTCACGGCGTGCCGCCCGCCCTCCACCACCGCCATGCGCTTCCGCTCCACCGGGTGGCGGCCGATCGGCGCTTCGACGGTGAGAGTATCGGCGGGGAGGTGCCCCCACGCAAGCGCGAGGTAGGCGCGCCGGATCCGCCGGTGCTTCAGGTCGTCCGAGAGGCGGCGGTGCGCGTCGTCGTTCTTGGCGACGATCATCAGCCCGGAGGTGTCCTTGTCCAGCCGGTGGACGATCCCGGGCCGCAGCTCCCCCCCGATGCCGGACAGGTCGCCGATGGCGTGCAGGAGCGCGTTCACCAGCGTCCCGGTGGGGTTCCCCGGGGCGGGGTGCACCACCAGCCCGGCCGGCTTGTCGAGGACGACGAGGTCCGCGTCCTGGTGGACGATGTCGAGGGGGATCTCCTCCGGCGCGGCGGAGGCGGGCTCGGGCGGGGGGAGCCGGACCTCCACCCGGTCTCCCGGGCGGGGGCGGTCGCGCTTCTTCGGCGCGGCGCCGTTCAGCAGGACGTTCCCGGCCTCGATCAGCGCCGCCGCGCGCGAGCGGGAAAGGTCCAGCCGCTCCGCGAGCCAGGCGTCCAGCCGCTCCCCCGTCTCCTCCTCGACGAGAAGCTCGCGCCGCTCCCCGTCACCCCGCATCCTTTTCCCGGGCCGCCTGCACGTCCTCGCGCCACAGGGAGATCGCAAGCAGCACGGCCCCGCAGGTGACCGCGATGTCGGCGACGTTGAACACCGGCCAGCGCACGTTGCCGAAGCCGAAGTCGAAGAAGTCCACCACCCCCTGCTCCGAGCGGAGCCGGTCGATCAGGTTCCCGATGGCCCCCGCCGTCACCGACGCCAGCGCGATCAGCCGGGGGAGGTCGCTGCGCGGGGTGGCGCGGTACCACATGAAGAGCCCGATGATCGCCAGGATCGTCAGCCCGGTGAAGATCCACCGGGAATGCTCTCCCAGGCTGAGCCCGAACGCCGCCCCCCGGTTGAAGATGTAGGTCAGGCGGAAGAAGTCCCCCAGCACGGGGACCGGGTCGTACAGCCGGAGCGTCCGCTGGACGATGGCCTTCGTGACGACGTCCAGGACCACGATGCCGCCCACCACGCCCGCGTACAGCCCGACCTTCCCCCGCATCGTCGGCTCGGGGAGGATGGTGGGCGGGGTCTCTCTCGTATCGGTCAACGTGCTCTCCATGCTGTTTCGTCGGCCTGTCGCTCGTGTGAAGGGCTGCCGCGGCAGGCCCGCTCTACGCCTTCGCCACCCCGATCGTCGCCGGCACGCCGTCCAGGTCCACCTCGCGCACCTCGGCGTACCCGCCGTCCCCGAGCCCGTCCGCCTGCACCGCGAGCTCCGTCGCCAGCGTCTCCCCCGCGACGAAGTCGCCGAAGCGCTCCAGCGCGGCGCGCAGCTCGCCGCCGCCCGCGACGCCCAGCCGGATCCGGTCGGACACCTCCAGCCCGGCGTCCTTGCGCAGGCGCTGCACGCGGTTCACCAGCTCGCGGGCGAGCCCCTCGGCGCGCAGCTCCGGCGTGACGGTGGGGTCGAGCGCGGCGGTGAAGCCGCCCTCCGCCTGCACCTGCAGCTCGCCGCGCGCGGTCTGGACGATCTCCAGGTCCCCGGGGCCGACCGGAACCTCCTGGCCGTCCACCTGGACCGAGAGGGCGCCCCCGCGCCGGAACGATGCCAGCGCGTCCGAGGGGAGCTCGCGGATGGCGTTCGCCACCTTGGGCGTCTGCTTCCCCAGGCGCGCGCCGAGCGCCTTGAAGTTGGGGCGCGCGGAGAAGGTCACCAGCTCCTCCGCCCGGTCCATGAAGTCCACCCGCTTCACGTTCAGCTCGTCGCGGGCGATCTCCAGCAGCTCGCCGCCCACGGCGTAGCCGTCGGGCACCACCGCGTACAGCGTCCCCAGCGGCTGCCGGACGCGGATCCCCACCTCCTCGCGCGCGGCGCGCCCCAGCGTCGCCAGGGTGCGCACCGCCTCCATCCCGCGCTCCAGCGCCTCGTCGCGCGCGCGCTCCCGCGCTTCGGGGAAGGCGGCCAGGTGCACGCTCCCGCCGGTGAGCGCGCGGTGCAGCCAGTCGGAGAAGAACGGCGCGACCGGCGCCATCAGCCGCGCGACCACGACCAGCGCGCCGTACAGCGTCGCGAAGGCGGCGCGCGCGTCCGGGCTCTCCGCCGCCCCCCAGAAGCGGTCGCGCGAGCGGCGCACGTACCAGTTGGAGAGGTCGTCGGTGACGAAGTCTCCCAGCAGGCGGACGGCGCGGGTGAGGTTGTACGCCTCCATCTCGGCGCCCACCTCCCGCGCCACCGTCGCCAGGCGCGACACGAGCCAGCGGTCCAGCACGGAGCGCTCCGCCGACACGGCGTCCGCCTGGCCCGGGGCCCACCGCTCCAGGTTGGCATAGAGCGCGAAGAAGCGGTAGGTGTTGCGCAGCGTGTCGAAGGTCTTCCGCTGCACCTCGCGCACGCCCTCCGGGTCGAAGCGCTTGGGCACCCAGGGGTTGGACGACGAGAGCAGGTACCAGCGGATCGCGTCCGCGCCGAACTGCTCCATGGCGTCCCAGGGGTTCACCACGTTCCCCCGGGACTTGGACATCTTCTGTCCCTCGGCGTCTAGGATCAGGTCGTTGACAACCACGTTCCGGTACGACGGACCGCGGCCCAGGAGCGTGGAGATCGCCAGGAGCGCGTAGAACCACCCCCGCGTCTGGTCCACGCCCTCGCTGATGAAGTCCGCCGGGAACTGACGCTCCTGGGTCTCCCGGTTCTCGAACGGATAGTGGTGCTGCGCCCAGGGCATGGCCCCGGAGTCGAACCAGACGTCGATCACCTCCGGGATGCGCCGCATCGTCCCCGAGCAGCCCGGGTGCTCGCACCCCCAGGCGTGCTCGTCGATGAACGGGCGGTGCGGATCGAACGGGTCGGGGAGCGCGCCGACCTTTGCGCGCAGCTCGCCGAACGAGCCGAGCACCTCCACGTGCCGGGAGTCGGCCTCGCAGACCCAGATGGGGAGCGGCGTCCCCCAGTAGCGGTTCCGGGAGATGGCCCAGTCGACGTTGTTCTCCAGCCACTCGCCGAAGCGCCCGCTCCCCATCTCCGGCGGGTGCCAGCGGATCTCGGCGTTGTTGGCGAGCAGGTCGCCGCGCACCTCGGTGGTGCGGATGAACCACGAGTCGCGGGCCATGTACAGGAGCGGGCTCCCGCAGCGCCAGCAGTGCGGGTACGAGTGCTCCTCGCGGGACGAGCGGAAGACCTGGCCGCGCTTCTTCAGCTCGATCACCAGGTCGGTGTCCGCCTCCTTCACGAAGGTCCCGCCGACGAGCGGGATCTCCGCCCGGAAGGCGCCGCGGTCGTCCACCGGGTTGAACACCGGGAGGCCCTGCTCCTGCCCGAGCGCGTAGTCGTCCGCGCCGAACGCCGGGGCGGTGTGCACGATCCCCGTCCCGTCCTCCGCGTTGACCCACTCCGCCGGGTACACGTGCCACGCCCGCGCCACCGAATCCTCCGCGAACCCCGCCGTCTCCACCCAGTCGAAGGGGCGCTCGTAGCGCAGCCCCACCAGCTCGCCGGCCGGCATGGTGCGCGAGACCGTCGCCTCCGCGCCGAAGAGGGCGGGCACGCGGGCGCTCGCCAGGATCAGGCGGCGTCCCTCGTGCTCCACCTCGGCGTACTCCAGCTCCGGGTTCACGGCGAGCGCCGTGTTGGAGACCAGCGTCCAGGGCGTGGTGGTCCACACCAGTAGCTCGCGCCCGTCCGGCTCCCCGTCCTCCCCGAGGACGGGGAGGATCACGTACAGCGACGGGTCCTTGACGTCGCGGTAGCCGAGCGCGACCTCGTGGCTGGAGAGCCCGGTGCCGCAGCGCGGGCAGTACGGGAGGATCTTGTGCCCCCGGTAGACCAGGCCGCGGTCGGCGATCTGCTTCACCAGCCACCACACGGTCTCGACGTAGTCCGCGTGGTAGGTGACGTAGGGGCGCGAGTAGTCCAGCCAGTAGCCGATGCGCGCCGAGAAGCGCTCCCACTCGTCGGTGTACTGGAGCACGCTCTCGCGGCACACCTCGTTGAAGCGCGCAATCCCGACCTCCTCGATCTCCCGCTTCCCGCTGATCCCCAGCTTCTTCTCCGCCTCGATCTCCACCGGGAGGCCGTGCGTGTCCCACCCGGCCATGCGCGGGACGTGGCGCCCCTGCATGGTGCGGAAGCGCGCCACCGAGTCCTTGATGGTGCGCGAGAAGACGTGGTGGATCCCCGGGCGCCCGTTGGCGGTCGGCGGGCCCTCGTAGAACACGAACGGCTCCCCGTCCCGCGTCTTTTCGAGCGAGCGGGTGAAGGTGTCCTCCTCCTTCCACCGGCCGAGGATCTCTTCCTCGAGCGCCGTGGTGGAGGCCGGGAGATCGGGATATCGCTTGCTCACGTTCGATCTGTCTGCTGACGATGTCGGCCCGCGGGCCCTCACCCGGCGGCCTGAGAGCCGCCACCCTCTCCCAAGCTTGGGAGAGGGGATCAACTGCAGGCGCTCGGTAGGCCCGGAACTATAAGCCCTCCCCCGGGCCTGGGGGAGGGTGGCGAGCCTGGGCGACTCGGAGACTCTGCCGTTGCAGGCTGTCGCTATGCCCCGTCCCCCAGCCGCTCGACGATCCCCTCCACCAGCTCCGTCAGGCTGGGCTCGGCGCCCTGCGCGGTGGCGATGATCCGGGCGATGTCCACCGGCTCCAGCGCGTCCGGCATGCAGGCGTCGGTGATGATGGAGATCCCCACCACCCGCATCCCGCCGTGCACCGCCACGATCACCTCCGGCACGGTGGACATCCCCACCACGTCCGCGCCCAGCAGGCGGAGCATCCGGTACTCGGCGCGGGTCTCCAGGTTGGGCCCGGGGACGGCCACGTAGACGCCGCGGCGCAGCGGGATCTTCCTTTCGAGGGCGACCTGCACGGCGAGCTCCTGCAGCGCCAGGCTGTACGGCTCCGACATGTCCGGAAAGCGCGGGCCCAGCGCCTCGTCGTTCGCGCCGATCAGCGGGTTGTCGCCCAGGAGGTTGAGGTGGTCCGAGATCAGCACCAGGTCGCCCGGCGCCCAGAACGGGTTCATCCCCCCGCAGGCGTTGGACACCACCAGCGTCTCCGCCCCCAGCGCCCGCATCACCCGCACGGGGAAGGTCACCTGCTGCAGCGTGTAGCCCTCGTACCGGTGAAAGCGCCCCTGCATGGCGACGACCGGCTTTCCGCCGAGCGTCCCCAGCAGGAGCCGCCCGGTGTGCGACTCCACTGTGGAGAGTGGGAAGTGCGGGATCTCGTCGTAGGGGATGGTCGTCTCCACCTGGATCCGCTCCGCCAGCCCGCCCAGCCCCGTCCCCAGGATCACCGCGACCGAGGGCGCCGCCCCGCTCCGCTCCCGGATCGCCGCCACCGCCTCCGCGACCTCCCCCGCCACCCTGGACTCCGCCACTCAGCCCTCCCGTGCCGTGAACTCTGCATCCTCCGGCCGCTCGGCCGTCGGCGCGGGCCCGCCCCCTGGCCCCAGGCGCCCGGCGTCGCTCCCGCGGAGGTTCTCCCGGAAGCGCGCCTCCTCCTCCTCCACCTCCGCGAGCTGCCGCTCGACCAGAGCGCGGAAGAGGCGCAGGAAGCGGGTCCGCTGGCCCTGGAGCCGCCGCAGCGCCTCGGAGGCGGTGAGCACCTGCCGCTTGGCGTCCTCCACGATCCGCTCGCCCTCCGCGCGGGCCTCGCGCAGGATCAGCTCCGCCTCGCGCTGGGCCTGCTCTCGCATCTCCTCGCGCATCTGCTGCGCGGAGACGAGCGCGTCGTTCAGCGCCCGCTCGCGCTCGCGGTACTCGGTGATGGACACCGAGAGGCCGTCCACCCGCGCGCCGAGCGTGCCGTTCTCGCGGACCAGCTCCTCCATCCGCTGCGCGACGAGGTCGAGGAAGTCGTCCACCCGGGCCGGGTCGTAGCCGCGCATGGCGCGGGCGAAGTCGCCCTTCTTCTTGCGTACGTCGAGCGGCGTCAGGTCGATCATCGATCGCGCTCCCCGAACAGAACGGTTCCCACGCGGACGAGGGTGCTTCCCTCCTCCACGGCGATCTCGAAGTCGTTGCTCATCCCCATCGAGAGGTGCAGCGGACGGAAGGCCGGGACCTGCCGCGCAGCCTCCTCCCAGAGCCGCCGGGTGGTCCCGAAGGCGCGCCGCAGCACCGCCTCGTCGTCGGTGAAGGGCGCCATGGTCATCACCCCCTCGATCCGCAGCCCCGGCAGAGCGCAGATCCGCCCCACCGCCTCCACCGCCTCCTCCGGCGCGAAGCCGCCCTTGGTCTCCTCCCCCGCGGAATTGACCTGCACCAGCGCCCGCACCGTGGTCCCGGCCCGCTCCGCCTCCGCGGACACCACCTCCGCCAGCCGGTGGGAGTCCAGCGAATGGAGCAGGTCGAAGAGGGGGAGCGCCTTCCGCACCTTGTTGCGCTGCAGGTGGCCGATCAGGTGCCAGCGGACCGCCTCCCGGCCGACCTCCGCCACCTTCTCTTCCAGCTCCGGGACGCGGTTCTCGCCCACGTCCTCCACCCCCGCCTCGCGAACGGCGCGTACGGCTGCCGCCGGCCGCGTCTTGGTGACCGCGACCAGCGTGACGGGCCCGGTCCTCCCCGCACGCTCCCTGGCGCGCTCGACGCGCTCCCGCACCTCCTCCACCCGGGCCGACAACGACGACGGTTGCATGGCACGGATTGTAAACCCGGTGGCGACGGGGGCGCAAGCTGAGGGGAGTGCAAACGTGCGGAAGCGCGAGAGGGAATGGGCGTCCCGATTTCGCTGCCGCTGCCTGACTGCACGCTCCGCGACTCCGGGCCGAGCCCCCCTGCCGGCTCGTCGGCGTGGCGCCGCGCGAACCCGTGGAGGGTGCTGCACGGAAGTCCGCTATTCGGCAGTCAGCTGCGCCTTCATGTTCGGATGGAATGCACACACGTATTCCTGTCTTCCCTTCCTCTCCACCACGACGCGCCCGGTCTGTCTGCCCGCGATGCCCCCCGTGTCCCACGCGCGGTCGGCGGCCGTCGCGGTATGAGGGACCACGTCCTCGTTCGTCCAGACGATGGTGTCTCCCACGGCCACGGCGGCCGCTGCGGGGACGTACTGAAAGTTGCGGATCACGATGGAGTGCGTCCTCGCTTCCGACCCGCCGTCCGCGCAGCCCGCCACCACCGAGACTGCCCCCACCATGAGGAAGGTTCGGAGAGGAGTCCTGGCACGCGCGCGACCATCTGCGCGCGTGCCGAGACGCCCCGTGTCCATCAGCTCTGCCCCAGGGAGGACTGGATCTGCCTGGCGTGCTGCAGGTGCGCCTCCACGGCGGGCGCGGTCTGCTGCAGGAGCGCCTTCAGCTCGGCGTTCTGCGCGTTGGGGATGAGCGTGTTGTTGATCGCGTCCAGCACCTGCTGGTGGTACGTGACCTCGTGGCCGATGTAGGCCCGGTCGAACTCCGACCCGCTCAGCCCCTGCAGCTGGCTGCGGTTCTGCTCTCCGCCCTGGCGGAGCTGCTGGCTGGTAGGGTTCGGCTCCGGCGTGACACCCAGACGGGTGACCAGGTCCGAGGCCGCCTGGTTGACCCCCGTGTGGTCGGTGATCATGCGCTGCGCGAACTCCTTCACCTGCGGATTGCTGGCCCTGGACTGCGCCAGCTCGCCCGCGGCGATGTCCACCTGGTTGGCGGCCACCACGATGTCCGCGATCTGCGGGTCCGTGACCGCTCCCGTGGCGGGAGCCGCTGCAGGCGCGGTCTCCGCCGGAGCCGTTGCCGCCGCGTCGGCTCCGGTCTGGCCGCCCTGCTGCTCCCCGCCGCAGGCGGCCAGCGCGGCCACCGCCATCATCCCCATCAGCATCCTGTTCATTGCTTCCTCCGAGACAGGCGTGAGACGGCCAGCGTGCCCTCGCAGGCCGGCCGTGTACAGCTGCGTACCGAAGAGTACGGCGATATTCACCATATGTCAATGCTTTTATTGGGTTATTGGACAAAATCGGCTCGCCCGGTTAGGTTCCGTGCGAGAGAATCCCTGTAAAGGAGGTCCGATGCAGGCGACCCGATGGATCGAACGACTGCTGGCGAGCACCCGAGGGCAGATCATCGCCTCGCTCCGTCGCTCCAGCCGTACGGTGAACGAGCTCGCGAATGAGCTCGACCTCACCGACAATGCCGTACGCTCCCACCTGGCAGCGCTGGAGCGGGACGGGCTGGTGCAACAGGGGAGGAGTGCGCCCCAGGGAGTCGGGAAGCCGGCGTACGTCTACAGCCTTACGCCGGAGGCCGACGCCCTGCTCCCCAAGGCGTACGCCCCGGTCCTGGGGCTCCTGCTGGGTGTGCTGGCCGAACGGCACGGGCCCGAGGAGCTGGACGAACTGCTGCGCGAAGTGGGCCGCCGTGCGGCTGCCGGACGCACCGAAGCGGAGCAGGACATCCGTATGCGGATCGACGCTGCCTACGGCATCCTGGGAGAGCTGGGGGGGGTGGCGGACCTAGAGGAATCGGATGGCGCCGTCGTGATCCGCGGGTACAGCTGCCCGCTCGCGGCCGTGGTGCCAGGGAACCCGCAGGTGTGCCACCTGGCGGAGACGCTCCTCACGGAGCTGGTAGG
This sequence comes from Longimicrobiaceae bacterium, assembly GCA_035936415.1. NCBI lineage: Bacteria > Pseudomonadati > Gemmatimonadota > Longimicrobiia > Longimicrobiales > Longimicrobiaceae > Longimicrobiaceae bacterium. The sequence goes on along the minus strand of DASYWD010000172.1, from coordinate 12,547 downwards.
GGTGCCGGTGCGGGAGCACTGCGAGAAGGGCGAACGCCCCCGCTGCTGCTTCGAGATCCCGCTGGGCTGACCTGCCGAAGGAGGTCGTGCCAGTCTCTCGGCGCCTGCTCCCGGCGGGTGAGGAGCAGCATCACGGCTGCGATCCCGTGCAGCAGCGCGAGTTCCCGCTCCCCGAACGGGTCCCCCGCCTGTCGGATTGAGCCCTGCACGCCCGCGCCCAGACTTCTGCGGATGGGCGGTCACGACCGGCCGGGCGAGACTATTTCTCGCTGAGCCAGACTACGGCACCGTTCCAGGCATCCCGGTCCCGGTCCTCGCGAAAGAGCCGCGAAAGGCTCACCACCATGCTGTCGCCCTGGCGGCGCAGGGCGAAGCGGTCCATGCTGCGGGTGGCGCGCCCGGAGATGTACACGCCGTTAGGACGGTACCTGGACTTGTGCTTGGAGCACTGGAAACGTTCCTCGTCCTCCATCCACCGGAGTGCCGCGCGCTGGTGCGGACAGGCGAGCGAGAACGCGTACACCGCGCCCGCGTAGCGCGCCAGGATCAGGCTGTGCTCCTTGTAGATGGTGGCCCCGTCCCGCGAGGGGATGGGAAGCGTGAGCTCGTTTCCGGCCTCGTGGAGCGGCGTGGCCCATTCCACCGGCAGCGCGCGGGCGTGCTCGGGCGAGAGCCCCAGCGCCGCCAGCGCGCCCGCCGCCACCCCGACCGCCTGCCGCAGGAAGTCGCGCCGGCCGGTGGCCGCACACCCCTCGCAGCCCTCGTCGTCCGCACCCCTGGGCCCCAGGATTCCCGTCGTTTCCATCTCGACTCCGCTTCTTGAGTCCCTACGACATGCTGGCAAGCCAGGTACCGGCGAGCAGCACCGCGAGCCAGAGGGCGATGCTCACCACCGCCGCCGTGCGGAGCCGGTCCCACGCTCCGCCCGGATCCTGGCTCAGCACCTTCCCGGTTCGCTGAAGGAGATAGCCGTTCACGAGCAGCAGCACGATGAGGCCCATCTTGGTCCAGAACACCACGGACACCAGGTACGTCTCCAGGTCCGCAGCCAGCATCAACAGACCGCTCGCCAGCGTCACAGCCAGCCCCGCTTCCACCGGCCGGTGCGTCATCCCGAGCTCGGACAGCTGCCGCTCCCGCTCCATGAAGCCAGCGTGCGACGCGAGGAGCGTCGCCCGGTCGGCGGCAAGGGCGAACCCGCCGCCCAACAACATCCCCGCCAGGTGTGCGAAGAGCACCACCGTCTGCAGGGGCGGCGAGTCGTTGTAGAGCGACGCCCAGGGCTCGGCGATCTGCAGCAGCGCCTCCATCGCTCAGTCCCGCACTACCTGCGGCAGCATGACAAGGTAACCGGCGATCGCGGTGGCCATGGAGCCGAGCGCGACGTTGCGGTGCATCGTGCGGCTCCCCCCCTGGTTCGCCGCCCGGTCACCTAGCACCCCGGTGGCGGTGAAGCCCGCGTCCGCTGCCAGCATCAACACGGCGTGGAGCGTCCGCCGCCCCCTTCCTTCGGGCTCCTTGCGTCCCTCCCACAGGTTCCACACCCCGGTCGCGGTGTTCAGGGTAAAAAGTCCCGCGACCGCGTAGGCGAGCGGCCGGTGCGCCCGGCGCGCCCAGTCGTCACCGGGGAGCGCCGGGTTGCCGTACATCCGCTGTCCCGCGGTGTACTGCGCCGCGAACAGGGGGAGCATGGTGTAGCTGGCGGCGCGGTGAATGGCCAGGCGCCTGCCGTACCAATCGCTGTACTCCACGACCGCGGGAGGCGGAATCGTGTCGGCGGCCGGGACAGAGCACACCATGTCCGCGGGGACCGCACCCGCGTCCGGAGCTTCGGAGGGGAGCGCGGTGGCGAGCGCCACCACCAGCCAGGCACAGGGCGCCATATGACCTTCCTATCGTCCCGCGGGGTGGCGAGAGGGTCCGGAGCGTCCGGCCCGGGCGCTCCGGGCCAGGGCTACTTCACGTTGACGGTGCCGGTCATTCCCGCGTGCAGCGTGCAGTCATACGGGAAGCTGCCGGCGGTGTTGAAGGTGCGCGAGACCTGCGCGTTGCTGATCACCCCGACGTCTTCGGGCGCTCCGGCCACCTTGTTGAAGATGACGTTGTGCGCGACGGCCCCGATGTTCCAGGTCACGGTCCCGCCTCTGAGGAGGTTCACCTCTTTCGGGCTGAACGCCGACGCGCTGGTGACGACCGTGGCGCTGGAGGTCGGCTCGGCAGGTGGGTTCTGGCCGGGAGGGTTGGGCTCGACCGGGGTTCCCCCCCCTCCTCCGCCGCAGGCTGCAAGCACGACTGCCATCACGGTCGTGAGCGCAAGACGTTCCAGGTACATACATCCTCCGGGATTCGTGGGCGGAACGAGCGGGTGGAGGGTCCTCGCGGACCGTAGCGCACCGCGGGTAGATGAACTCTGCGGCAGATACTCCAATTTGTCAATGACTTTTGTTGCAAACCGTTGAACTCAAACACTTCCCGCACCGGATCGGCCGCTGTGGGAAACGCTGCGTCTCGAACCGGAGATTTTTTAACAGGATGCCGTAATCATTTTTAGACTACATTAATTTCCGTCCGGCGTCAAGAGACCCCTGGTGGGCGGAAGGTTCCCGGATCCCGGGCGAGTGCAGCCGGGTGATCACGATCCACGATGGCCTTCATCACCAGCGCCCACGGCCCGTTTCACGGATTCGGGTTACTTCCTGACGCGTGCGCGGGGACGGCCCGCATCAATTCTGCCAGCGCGGCATTCAGCGTCCGTGCGCCCACCTGGCTGCCACGGAAGTGCCCCATGCGGACGATCACCAGGTCGTGCGAGGGCACGACAAAGGTGTACTGACCGCCCGCGCCGGCCATGTAGTAGGCGTCGCGAGGCAGGTTCCACTCTCCCGTGCCGTTGATCCAGAACTGCCCGCCGTAGACCGGCCGGTCCCAGGCGGGCGCGGGCGTGCTGACGAACCTGGTCCACCCCTCCGGGAGGAGCCGCTCGCCCATCCATACGCCGTCCTGCAGGTACAGCAGACCGAGCCGCGCCCAGTTCCGGGCGGTGCCGTAGTCAAACCCGGTGAGCAGGAAGTTCCCGTACGGATCGGTCTCCAGCACCTGGCGGCGGATCCCGATCCTGTCGAAGAGCGCCCGCTGCGGGAAGGTGTGGTAGCTCTCCCCCCGCGCCTCCACCGCCTCGCGGATCAGATGCCCGAGGGTCAGGGGATCCGAATTGCGGTAGCGCCCCTCCGTACCCGGCTGGAACTGCAGCGGCCGGGTCGCCGAGTGGTGGAAGGCATCCACCGCGCCCGTATAGATGTACATGTGATCCGGGTAGCCCATCGCCGGCGTGTAGTCCGGGTCCTGCGAGGCGATGAAGTGCAAACCGCTGCTCATCTGGAGAAGATCCCGCACGCGAATCCGGGATCTCGGGTCGCCGGGGCGGTCGTGCCACTCCTTCACGGGCGCAGGCTGATCCAGGCGGAAGATGCCGTCCTGGACCAGGCGCGCGAACAGGGTGGCGGTCAGGCTCTTGCCCATGGACCAGCTTTCCAGCTGCATATCCCGGTGGGCGCCCGCACCGTAGCGCTCGGCGATGATGCGCCCCCGGTGCACCACCACGAAGGCCGCGGTCAGCGCCTCCGGATCGGCGAAGGCCGCGTCGACGGCGGCGGAGAGGCGCGCGACGTCGACATCGCCCGGAAGCGGGGCGTCCGGGAGGCGGTCGCCCATGGGCCAGTCCTGCGTCCCGGCATCGGGGAGCGACGACCGCACCTCGACCGGCTCGAAGAAGACGCGGTCGAAGCCCTCGGGATGGATGACGCACCCCTGGTCGCCGTAGTAGCGGGCGGTGCGCGTGACGGAGTTGCGGTAGGTCAGCCGCACCTCCCTGCGCTCGCGGTCGATGATCGTGTCCGTGACGACGTGCTCCGAGCCCGGGAGCATGAAGTAGCCGCTGTTGCGCGCCGCCTCCCGCGGATCGCGCCCGGAGACGAACACTGCGGAGCAGAGCACCTTGGCGAACCCGGCCGTGCCCAGCGAGGGCGCGGACCCTGGCGGGATCAGTCCCCCGGTAGGGCGGGCCGAATCGGCCGCAGCAGCCGTTTGCGGTGCCGTCCCCACTGGGGGACCGTAGGCGCAACCGGCGAGCGGAAGGGCAGCAAGGAGCAGTGCCAGTGCGGCGCGTCGCGCCCGGCGCGGGGCGTGTGTGGGCCTGGTTTCAGCCGGGGAGGTCGGCATGGGCGATTTCCGGGGAATCGGAGCGGCCGGGGCATCCTGAACGACGGCAGCGGGTCACGGAACATCTCGCACGAGCGTGGTTCGGGCCGGCAGAGACCGCCCGTGCCGCTTCCCGCTACGCTTGCAGGTCGAAGAAGTTCCCGCGGCCGGCGGCAAGCGCCCGCTCGTATGCCAGGGCCGCCGCGGCCACGTCCTGGAGCGCGGTGCCGGTGGAATCGAAGAGCGTGATCTCCGCCTCCGAAGTGCGGCCCGGCCGCTTCCCTGCAACCACCTCCCCCAGCTCCGCGTGCACATCCGATACCTGCATCACCCCGGCCACGAGCGCATGGTGCAGCTCGCCCACGCGAGCGCACTGCTCGGTGATGTCGGGGACGACCTTGCTCGCGGCGAGCAGCCGCGGGTCCAGCTCCTGCTTCTGCGGGTTGTCGGAGCCGACCGCCGCCACGAAGGTCCCCGGGGCAACCTCCTCCCGCCCCAGCAGCGGCGCCCGCGCGGGGGTACAGGTAACGATCACGTCGCTCTGCCGGGCCGCCCCGGCGGGCTTCGGGACGGCGATGACCTCGATCCCCAGCTCTGCGCCCATTTCGCTTGCGTAGCGCTCCGCCGCCTCGGTGCGCCGCCCGAAGGCGTACACCCGCTCCACCGGAAGCACCCGCGCCAGAAAGCGGAGCTGTGCCCTGCCCTGGGTGCCTGTGCCGCAAACGGTGACCACGCGGGAGTCGGGACGCGCCAGATACTTCGCGGCGACCGCCGTCGCCGCCGCGGTCCGCTGGATCGTGATCTCCACCGAGTCCATGATGGCCAGCGGAGCGCCGGTCTCGCCGTCGAAGAGGAGGATCCCCCCGTGGACGTACGGAAGTCCCCGCTCCCGGTTCTGCCAGAAGGCGCCGTTGCACTTCACGCCCACGTACGTCCCATCCAGGTCCAGCCCGGAAGACTTGATGTGGAACTCGCCCCCGTGGGAGTCGATGTGCAGCAGCCCGGTGCTGAGGCTCAATCCCTTCCCGTTCGCCTCGAATGCACGCTCCACCGCCCGGATGTAGTCGTCCGGGGTGAGCAGGGACGAGATCTCGGTGCGGTTGAGCAGAAGGGTGGATCGAGGTCGCACGGCATCCTCCCGGGGCGTAGATTGTCCATGTCGTGAACGCGCGGGCCCGGGGCTCCCTTCGGAATCCGCGCGCCCGGCCACAAAGTAAACGGAGGACGGGATGAAGGCGAAGTCGCTGCTCTTTCTGCGCGTTTCCGTCGGCCTGCTGATGGTGATCTGGGGGATCGACAAGCTGGTGAACGTGGAGCACGGGATGCAGGTGTCGGAAGGGTTCTACTTCGGGGCCTTTTCCGTCCCGGTGCTCCTCCAGGCGTTCGGGGTGGTGCAGATCCTGGTGGGAATTCTGATCTGCCTCGGGCTGGCGCTGGACTTCGTGTACCCCTTCCTCCTGGCGGTAACGGGCGTCACGGCGCTGGGCGTGTGGAAATCCATCGTCGATCCGTGGGGATGGGTGCTGGAAGGGAGCAACGTGCTCTTCTACCCTTCGCTCATCATCCTGGCCGCCAGCCTGGTGCTCTGGGCCTTCCGCGACGAGGACACCCTCACCCTCCGGAAGCGGCGCTGACGACGAGGCCGCCCGGCCTATCGTCCCGCGCCCCGCGCCGGTGCACTCGTCCGAAGAGCGTCACAGATGCCCGCGATCCCCTGCCCCGTCTGCGACAGCCCCGACTTCCGGGTCTACAGCACGAAGAACCGCAACCGCACCGTGATCTGCCGCGGATGCGGGCTGTTCTACACGAACCCGCTCCCCGAGCCGGAGGAGCTGCGGGCGCGGGTGACGGAGTCGGACATGTACACGGAGGACCAGCTCCGCAAGGTGGACTTCTTCCGGAGACGGGCGGAAACGCTCTTCGACCGGGTGGAGCGGCTCCGGCCGCCGGGGCGGGTGCTGGACGTGGGGTGCGCGATCGGCACCGAGCTGGTGGTGGCGCGCGAGCGGGGATGGGACGGCGTGGGGATCGAGCTGTCGGGGAGCTCCGTGCGCGTCGCGCGGGAGCGCGGGCTGGAGGTGCGGGAGACCCCGCTGGAGGAGTGCGGCTTCCCGGACGGAAGCTTCGCCCTGGTGACGCTGAACCACGTGCTGGAGCACATCCCCGACCCGGCCCCCCTCCTGACGGAGGTGCGGCGGATCCTGGCGGACGACGGGCTCCTGTTCGTGGCGGTGCCCAACGTGCGGTCGTGGATCCGCTACCTGCGCGGCGAGGACTATGCCTGGACCTTCCAGGACGACCACTTCCTCCACTTCTCCACCTCCACCCTGCCCCGCCTCCTCCGCCGCCACGGCTTCCGCGTGCTGGAGGTGGAGACATCCCGCTGGCGCGACTTCCACCAGGAGCCGGCGACCCGGCCGCTCCCGTTCCGGGCCGTAAACCGCGCCGTGGAGCGGCTGGGGATGGGCGTGGAGATCTTCTGCCTGGCGCGGCCGGCCTGACCCCTACACCGCCACCGCCGCGCGGCCGTGGGAGGCGACCGTCTCCACGAGCTGGTCGTGCGTGAGCCCGCGCTGGAGCTGGCCGCGGAAGGCCAGCGAGACGGTGCTCGTCTCCTCCGAGACCACCAGCACCAGCGCGTCCGTCTCCTCCGAGAGTCCCAGCGCGGCGCGGTGGCGGGTCCCCAGCGCCCGGTCGGACACGGGGAACTGCGTCAGCGGGAGGATGGCGCCCGCCGCGACGATGGTGTCGCCGCGGATGATGACCGCGCCGTCGTGCAGCGGCGAGTACGGCGTGAAGATCGTGGTCAGGAGCGGCGCCGAGACCCGCGCCTGCATGGTCGTCCCGGTCTCCACGTACTCGCCCAGCCCCACCTCGCGCTCGATGGCGATGATCGCCCCCAACTTGCCGCGCGACAGCTCGTCCACCGCCTGCGCGATCTCCTCCGCCACCACGCTCTGCTCCAGGCGGGTGAAGAGCCGGATCAGGCGGCTCTGCCCCAGGTGCGCGAGCGCGCTGCGCAGCTCCGGCTGGAAGACCACCAGCGCCGCGATGGCGCCGTACTGGAAGAGGTACTCCAGCAGGGCCTGCAGCAGGAGGAGGTTGAGGATCCGGGAAAGAAAGTAGATGCCGACCAGGGAGCCCAGCCCGAAGAGCATCTGGATGGCCCGCGTCCCGGCCAGGACCAGCAGGATGCGGTAGAAGACCGCGGTCACCACCGCGATCTCCAGGAGGTCCTTCCAGTCCGGGGCCAGGAAGCCGACCCGCTCCATGAGCTGGTTCACGGCGCCACGGGGACGGGGGCGGCCCGGCGGACCGCCTCGGCCACGTCCAGCGCGTGCCGGGTCGTGCGCACGTCGTGCACGCGGAAGATGCGGGCGCCCTGCAGCAGCCCCGCCACGCAGGCGGCGGCGGTGCCGGCGTCGCGCTCCTCCGCGGGGATGCCCCCCAGGATCGTGCCGATGAAGGCCTTGCGGGAGGGGCCCAGGAGGAGGGGGCGGCCGAGGCGCGCGAGCTCGCCCAGGCGGGCGAGCAGCTCCAGGTTGTGCTCCGCCGTCTTCGCGAAGCCGATCCCGGGGTCCAGGACGATCCGCTCGTCCGCGATCCCCGCCGCGCGGGCGCGCTCCAGCGCGTCGGCGAGCTCCTGGCTCACCTCGGCGGCCACATCCCCGTAGCGGGGGTCGTGCTGCATCGTCTGCGGCGTGCCGCGCATGTGCATCAGGACGATCCCCGCCTCCGCATCCGCCACCGCCTCTCCCATCCCGGGGTCCGCCAGCGCGGACACGTCGTTGACGACCTCCGCGCCTTCCGCCAGCCCCGCGCGGGCGACCTCCGCCCGGCGCGTGTCCACCGACAGGGGGACGGAGAGGTGCTTCCTGAGCAGCCGCAGCACCGGCAGGACCCGGGCCAGCTCCTCCGCGGGGGAGACTGGCGCGGCGCCCGGGCGGGTGGACTCCCCGCCCAGGTCCAGGAGGTCCGCGCCCTCCTCCACCATCGCCCCGGCGCGGGCGAGGGCCCGCTCCGGGGCGTCGAAGCGGCCGCCGTCGCTGAACGAGTCGGGGGTGACGTTGAGGATCCCCATGACCAGCGGCCGCTCCAGGGAGAGGGAGCGGCCGCGGATGGCCCAGGAGCCGGGAAACGGCGCGGTGCCCAACCGCCCCTCCGTCAGCGCCCCGTCACGGCCCGCGCGCGGCCTCGCGGGCGAAGGAGGGGGACGGCGACAGGCCGCCGATCCCGCCGTCCTCGGAGGGGCGCGGAGCGGGGGGGGCCGGCGGCGGGGGCGGCGAGACCGCGGGGCGCAGCGGCACCGGCGGGAGCGTCTTCCCCTGCTCCAGCATCTCCACCTCGTCGCGGTCCAGCGTCTCGCGCTCCAGGAGCGCCAGCGCGATGGCCTCCATCAGCGCCTCGTTCTCGCGCAGGATGCGGCGGGCCGTCTCGATCGCCTCGTCCAGCAGGCGCTTCACCTCGGCGTCCACGAGCTGCGCCGTCTGCTCGCTGACCTGGCGGCGCTGGCCGAGGTCGCGGCCCAGGAAGACCTCCTGCTCCGAGTCGCCGATCGCCATGGGGCCGATGGCCTCGCTCATCCCGAACTGCGTCACCATGCGGCGGGCGAGCGCGGTGGCGCGCTCGATGTCGTTCCCCGCCCCGGTGGTCACCTTCTCCGCGCCGAAGATCATCTCCTCGGCCACACGCCCGCCGAAGAGCATCACCAGCCGCGCGATCAGGTAGTCGCGCGAGTACGAGTGGCGGTCCTCCTCCGGGAGCGACGCCGTGATCCCGAGCGCCCGCCCCCGGGGGATGATCGTCACCTTGTGCACCGGGTCCAGCCCCGGGAAGCGGAGCGCCACGACGGCGTGCCCCGCCTCGTGGTACGCGGTGAGCTTCTTCTCCGCGTCCGAAAGGACCATGCTCTTCCGCTCGGCGCCGAGCATGACCTTGTCCTTGGCCTCCTCCAGGTCGGCCATGTAGACGCAGTCGTGCCCCTTCCGCGCCGCGAGCAGCGCGCCCTCGTTGACCAGGTTCGCCAGGTCGGCGCCGCTCATCCCGGGGGTGCCGCGCGCCAGGATGGCCACGTTCACGTCCGGGGCGGCGGGGATCTTCTTCAGGTGGACGCGGAGGATCCCCTCGCGCCCCTTCACGTCCGGCGAGTCCACCACCACCTGCCGGTCGAAGCGGCCGGGGCGCAGGAGCGCCGGGTCCAGCACGTCCGGGCGGTTGGTCGCGGCGATCAGGATTACCCCGTCGTTCGCCTCGAAGCCGTCCATCTCCACCAGGAGCTGGTTGAGCGTCTGCTCCCGCTCGTCGTGCCCGCCGCCCAGCCCCGCGCCGCGGTGCCGTCCCACGGCGTCGATCTCGTCGATGAAGATGATGCAGGGCGCGTGGGCCTTCCCCTGCTCGAACAGGTCGCGCACGCGCGAGGCGCCCACGCCCACGAACATCTCCACGAAGTCAGAGCCGGACATGGAGAAGAAGGGCCGCCCCGCCTCGCCGGCGACGGCGCGCGCGAGGAGCGTCTTCCCCGTTCCCGGGGGGCCCACCAGGAGCGCGCCCTTGGGGATCCGCCCGCCCAGGCGGGAGAACTTCTTGGGGTCCTTGAGGAACTCGACGATCTCCTGCAGCTCGTACTTGGCCTCGTCCGCGCCCGACACGTCGTCGAAGGTGACCTTGGGCGTGTCGCCGGTGAGGAGCTTGGCCTTGGACTTCCCGAACTGGAACGCCTTGTTCCCGCTGCTCTGCATCTGTCGCAGGATCAGGAACCAGACGCCGATGATGATGAGCCAGGGGAACGCCGCCCAGAACATCGAGGTCCAGTCGCGCTGCGGCCGGTCCGCGTTGACGAGCACCCCGGACTGGTACATCTGGTCCACCAGCGCCTCGGAGTCGCGGCCGGGGAGGTTGGCCGTGAACTTGTCGACCTGCCGCGTCTCCCCCGTCGGCGTGGGGACGGTGATGGGCGCCTTCAGCTCGCCCTGCACCTGCTGCATCTGGTCGCCCGCGATCACGGTCGCCCGGACCACGTTCTGCCGGTCGAGCTCGCGCCGGAACTGGGAGTAGGTGAGCTGCTCCGCCCCCTTCTCGCGCGTCCCCATCATCTGGAGGATCAGCACCGGGAGCAGGAAGAGGAAGACCCAGAAGGAGGCCTGCCTGGAAAGGCGGCCCCAGCGGGATCCCTTGGGAGTGTTCGGTTCGCGGTCGGCCATGTGTGCTTCCCTCGCGTACTGCAGCGGAGGCGGGCGCGCCGGCGGGGCGCGCCGCGGCTCAGGTTTGCTTCAGGCTCCCGATGAACGGGAGGTTCCGGTAGTTCTCGGAATGGTCCAGACCGTAGCCGATCAGGAACTCGTGGGGGGCGTCGAAGCCGACCCAGCGGGGCTCCAGGACCAGGTTGGGGGCCAGGTGCTTGTGCAGCAGCGCGCACATCTCCAGCGAGCGCGGGCCGCGCGCGTTCAGCAGCGGGACGAGCCGGTTGATGGTGGTCCCGCTGTCCACGATGTCCTCCACGATGATGACGTGGCGGTTCGTGAAGTCGGCGTTGGGGTCGTAGAGGAGCTTGAGCTCGCCGGAGGTGGTGGTGCCGCTCCCGTAGCTGGAGGCCACCAGGAAGTCCACCTGCAGCGGGCGGGTGATCTCGCGGACCAGGTCGCTCAGGAAGATGAAGGACCCCTTGAGCAGGCCGAGGACCAGCAGATCCTCGTCCGCGGGGAAGGCCCGGGTGATCTCCGCCCCCATCTCCCGCACCCGCGTGGCGATGTCCTCGGGGGTGTACACGATCCGGTGGAGCTCACGGCCGCCGGTGCGGGCAAGGATCAGCTCGGCTTCAGTCATCGAGAATCGAAAGGAAGATTGCCGCCTGGCCTTCGGCGGGGTGGAGGCCGCGGGAGCGCTCGACGCCCACCACCCAGAGCACCCTCCCCGCGGCATCCGCGACGATGGGGGTCCGGTGGCGGACGGAGCGCGGGACGCGCCGCTCGGCGAAGAGCTTTTTCAGGGTCCGGGTCCCGCCCGGGGTCCGGATCCGGTCCCCCGGCCGCCACCCCCGGACCACGAGCGGGAGGCTGTCGGCGGGAAACAGTGCGGCGTCCCCGCCCCCGGGCGCCGGTCCCGCGGGGGCGGAGGCCGGGCTCCACGCCACACGCAGGATCCGCCCTCCGATCCGGGCCTCCCCCTCTCCCTCCGGAGCGTCCGCCGGGATCGCGACCTCCAGGTCCGGGAGCGCCGGCTCCTCGCCGGCCCGCTCCACGCGCACGGAGTCGAACTCCGAGGCCAGGCGCAGCCCCCCGGCGAGGTGGAGCACGCGCCCGCTGGGGGAGCCGGTAATAAACTGAAGCGCCAACCGGGTTCCCGTCCGATCGAGGACGACCCCGAACTGGCGCAGCAGATTTCGCAGGACCCGGGAGGCTACGGCCGAATCATAAGCCCGGAACGGGGCCCTCGCAAGCACGAGCGCCGCCCCCTCGCGCCGCGCCGCCTCCCCCGTGAGCGGCTCCAGCACCGCGCTCCAGGCGGCCTCCTCCGCGCGCGCCAGCTCCGCCAGCCGCACCAGGCTGCGCCGGGCGCCCGGGGCCACGCTGCGCTCCGCCAGCGGGAGGAGCCGGCGGCGGATCCGGTTGCGGACCGGGTCCAGCGTCCGGTTGGTGGGATCCTCCCGCCAGCGCAGCCCGGCGGCGCGGGCGTACGCGCGCAGCTCGTCCCTCCAGAACGGGAGGAGCGGCCGGAGCACCCCGTCTCCTCGTGGCGCCATCCCCGCCAGCCCCGCGATCCCGGTGCCCCGCAGGACGCGGAAGAGCACCGTCTCCGCCTGGTCGTCGGCGTGGTGGGCGGTCGCGATCAGCGCATCCCCCGCGTCCAGGGCGGCGCGGCGCAGGAAGGCGTGGCGGGCGCGGCGCGCCTCTTCCTCCGAGCGAGGCGCCCGCTCCAGCCGCTCGGTGGCGAGCGGAACCCCCCAGGCCGCGCAGAGGCCGGCCACCCAGCGCGCGTCCGCGTCGCTCCCGGGGCGCATCGCGTGGTCCAGGTGCGCCGCGTGGAGGGCGAGCCCCGGGCCGGGAGCGTGGAAGCGGAGCAGGTGCAGGAGCGCCACCGAATCGGCCCCGCCGGAGAGCGCCACCAGGACGCGCGCGCCGGCGCCGAGCCCCAGCGCCTCCCCGGCCGCGCGGAAGCGCTCCTCCAGGGGGGCGTCTCCCCCCGTGCGTCGGGCACCGGCGCCGCTCTCCATCCGCTCCAAATGGCGAAGCCCGGCGCCCCCGTCAAGGGGCCCCGGGCTCCGGTCGCAGCGCTGCATGTGGCTTCAGGACGCCGAGGGCTTCTTCCGCGCGCGCTTGGCGGTCGCCTGCCGTCCCTCGCCGCCCGTCTCTCC
>DASYWD010000171.1 GCA_035936415.1 Longimicrobiaceae bacterium | reverse complement strand
GAGGCGCCCGCCTCGCCTTCCAGCGCGGAGGCGGGGGCGGGGCCGGCGAAGCGGCGGCGCGGCGTGCGGAACACGGCGGTGGCGACGCGCCCCTCGCGGAGGAAGACCACGTCGTCCGAGCCGCAGCGGACTGCGCAGCCGTTCAGGTAGAAGAGGTAGGTCCAGCCGTCGCCGGTGCGGCGCACGGCGGCCGGCTCGCCCAGGGCGCCGCGGACCTGCGCCTCGGTCATCCCTTCGCGGATCGTCTGCGCGGCCGCGGGGGCGGCGGGGAGGAGCGCGGCGGCGACACCGGCGGCCAGCAACAGGAGCGTTCGCGTCTGCATGGCGGTCCTCCCAGTCGAAGGGTTCAGGTGCGGACCAGGTGGTCCGCCAGGGAACGGAAGAGCCCGATGCCGTCCTCCGAGCCCAGGAGCGCGGCGACGGCCCGCTCCGGGTGGGGCATCATCCCCAGCACGTTGCCGCGCTCGTTGACGATCCCCGCGATGTTGTTCAGGGAGCCGTTGGGGTTGGCCTCCGCGGTGGCCCGGCCGGAGGCGTCCACGTAGCGGAACGCCACCCGCCCGCTCCGCTCCAGCTCCTCGACGGTCTCCGGCTCCGCGATGTAGCACCCCTCGCCGTGGGCGATGGGGACGCGGAGGACCTGCCCGCGCTCGTACGCGGTGGTGAACGGCGTGTCGGCGTTCTCCACCCGCAGGTGCACGGTGCGCGAGGCGAACTTCAGGCTCCGGTTGCGGATCAGGGCGCCGGGGAGGAGCCCCGCCTCGCACAGGATCTGGAAGCCGTTGCAGATCCCCGCCACCGGTCCCCCCGCCTCCGCGAAGGCGCTCACTTCGCGCATCAGCGGGCTCTGCGAGGCGATGGCGCCGGCGCGCAGGTAGTCGCCGTAGGAGAAGCCGCCGGGGAGGAACACCGCGTCCACCCCCTCCAGGTCGTGCGACTTGTGCCAGAGGTACACCGCCTCCGCGCCCAGCCCCTCCTCGATCGCCTTGTAGCAGTCGTAGTCGCAGTTGGAGCCGGGGAAGGTCACCACGCCCAGCTTCATTGGACCGCCGCCTCCGCCGGGGCCACGCGCACGTCGTAGTCCTCGGTCACGGGGTTGGCCAGGAGCTGCCGGCACATGGCGTCGGCGCGCTCCCGCGCCTCCTCCTCGCCCTCCGCCCGGAGCGTGAAGACGATCAGGCGCCCCACGTGCACGTCGGAGACGCCCTCGAAGCCGAGCGAGGCCAGCGCCCCGGCGACCGCCTTCCCCTGCGGGTCCAGGATCCCCCGGCGGGGGGTCACCCGGACCTCGATCTGGTGTTCCGTCACGTCGCCTCCTCGTTGATGGGCCGGACCTCCACGCGGTGTCCCCGGCCGGGCCGGATCTCTTCGTAGTCCAAGTCCCGCTGCGACTCGGGCTCCTCTTCCTCCTCCTCGAGGATCATCGGGTCCTTTTCCGGGAGCCGCTCCTCGAACCCCGCCAGCACGGTCCGCACCAGCCCGACCGTGATGTACAGGATGGACATTGGGAAGAAGAAGTACTCCGGGAACGTGAACGCCGCGGCGATGGAGGCGAAGGCCAGGAAGAAGGCCAGCCGGCCGCCCCAGGTCCGCGGGCTGAAGCGCGGGACCACCGAGTACAGCACGTTGCTGATCATCAGGATCGCCACCCCCAGCACCAGCCACCCGGCGACCCGGCCCACGTTCACCCGCGGGAACAGCTCCCGCCAGAGGTCGGTCTGCGTGAACGCGTAGAACGTCGCCACGCACACCCCCGCGGTGGGGGAGGGGAGCCCGTGGAACGCCGACTTGGCCGTTCCCGCCTGCTCGATGTTGAAGCGGGCGAGCCGCAGGATCGCGGCCACGATGTACAGGAACGAGATCATCCAGTTCCACTCGCCCCCGCCGAAGAAGGCGAAGTACGCGATCAGCGCAGGCGCCACCCCGAACGACACCGCGTCCACGAGCGAATCCAGCTCCTCGCCGAAGGGGCTCCCGGTGGCCGTGAAGCGGGCGATGCGCCCGTCGAACATGTCCATGAACGCGGCGCCGACGATCAGCCACCCCGCCGTGACGAAGTTGCCGCGGGTGGCCTCCACGATGGCCCAGATCCCCAGGAAGAGGTTGCCCATCGTGAAGGCGCTGGGGAGGATGACGATCCCCCGACGCAGCCGCCGCCGGCGCGGGTGCACGTTGGCCTCCCCGGGGGGCGTCACGCCGCCACCTCCGCGGCGAGGGGGAAGTCGTCCAGCGTGTGCCCGGTGATGCGGCGGAAGGCGTCCTGGTACCGCCGGGAGGTCTCCTCCACCACCTCCGGGGGGAGGTCCGGCCCGGGAGGCCGCATGTCCCACCGACCCTCGTTCGCCAGGGCCTGCAGGTGGTCGCGCAGCGGCTGCTTGTCGAACGACGGCTGCCCGCGCCCGGGGGCGTAGCGGTCCGCCGGCCAGAAGCGCGACGAGTCCGGCGTCAGCACCTCGTCGATCACGCGCAGCGTGCCGTCCGCGTCGCGCCCGAACTCGAACTTGGTGTCGGCGATGACGATCCCCGCCGCCGCCGCGATCTCCAGCCCCCGGCGGTACAGCCCGAAGCTGGCTTCCCGCAGCCGCTCCGCGGTCCCGGCGCCCACGATCTCGCGCATCCGGGCGAAGGGGATGTTCTCGTCGTGCCCCGTCTCCGCCTTGGTGGCCGGGGAGAACACCGGCGGCTCCAGCCGTGCCGACTCCGCCAGCCCCGCCGGGAGCGGCTCCCCGGCCAGTTTCCCGGAGGCCGTGTACTCCTTCCACGCCGAGCCGGACACGTAGCCGCGGACCACGCACTCCACCGGGAACGGCTCCGTCTTCCGCACCAGCATGCCCCGGCGGGCCCACACGTCGCGCGTGGGGGCCAGGGCGGGGTAGCGGTCGGCGATGGCGTCGGGGTCGACGGCGAGCAGGTGGTTGGGCACCACGTCGCGGGTGCGGGCGAACCACCAGGCCGAGATCAGGGTGAGGACCTCGCCCTTGCGCGGAATGGGCTGGGGGAGGACCACGTCGAAGGCGCTCACGCGGTCGGTGGCGACCATCAGCAGGGCGTCGCCCAGGTCGTACACGTCCCGCACCTTCCCGCGGCGGAAGACGGGGAAAGGGAGGTCCGTCGAGGCGATCGCAGAAGTCACGGCCCGCGTTTCCGTCCGGTGTCTGGGGTTTCGGCGAGCCGGGAAGCTATCAGCCGCCCGGTGCCCCGGCAACCGGAAACCCTCGTGGCACGAGGTGGGCCAGGCGCGCCGCGGCGCAGTCCGCAGCCGCGCTCAGATCCCGTACAGCGGCTTCAGCTTCGCCTCCAGATAGCGCAGCAGCGGCTCCGGCGAGGGCGGCCTGCCGGTGACGCGCTCCACCAGCTCCGGCGCGCGGAAGCGCCGGCCGTGACGGTGCACGTTCTCGCGCAGCCACTCCAGCAGGGCGGAGAAGTCGCCCCGGGCGAGCTGCCCGTCTAGCTGCGGGAGCTGCTCGCGGATGGTCTCCCAGAGCTGCGCGGCGTACACGTTCCCCAGCGTGTAGGTGGGGAAGTAGCCCAGCGCCCCCATGGACCAGTGGATGTCCTGAAGCGCGCCGCTCCGGTCGTTCGGGACCACCACTCCCAGGTCCTGGCGCATCCGCTCGTTCCAGGCGCCGGGGACGTCGTGCACCGGGAGGTCGCCGCGGAGCATGGCCCGCTCCAGGTCGAAGCGGAGCATCACGTGCAGGTTGTAGGTGGCCTCGTCCGCCTCCACGCGAGTGAGCCCCGGCTTCACCCGGTTGAGGTAGCCGTAGATCTCCTCGACCGTGGTCCCGGCGAGCGCGCTCCCGAAGGCGTCCTGCGCGACGGGGAGCGCCCACTCCCAGAAGGGGCGCGACCGGCCCACCATGTTCTCCCACATCCGCGACTGGCTCTCGTGGATCCCCAGCGAAGCCGCCTCCCCGACCGGCTGGCCGAAGTACGCGTCCTTGGGGAGCCCCTGCTCGTACATCCCGTGACCCGCCTCGTGCAGCGAGGACACCAGCGCATCGAGGAACTCGTCCTCGCTGTAGCGCGTGGTGAGGCGCGTGTCTCCCGGCCCGGCCCCCTCGCAGAAGGGATGGGTGGAGACGTCCAGCCGTCCCGCGCGGAAGTCGAAGCCGATCCGCTCCAGGACCCGCCGGCCGAGCGCCTTCTGCGCCCCCGCGGTGACGCGGACGCTCCCCAGCCGCATCTCCGGCCGGGTGGCGGATTCCGCGATCGCGGCGATCAGCGGGGCGAGGCCGGCCCGGAGGGCGCCGAAGACCCGCTCCACCTCTGTGCTGGTCATCCCCGGCTCGAACTCGTCCAGGAGCGCGTCGTACAGGTCGGCCCCCTCGGGGACGCCGTAGCATTCCGCCTTGACGCGGGCGAGCTCCACCGTCTTCGCCAGCCAGGGCGCGAAGGCGGCGAAGTCGTCCCGCTCCCGCGCGTCCTTCCACGCCTCCATGGCGCGCGAAGAGGTCTCGGCGATCTCCCGCACCAGCGAGGTGGGAAGCCTAGTCGCAAGGTCGAAGCCGCGGCGCACCTCGCGCAGGTTGGCCGCGATCACCGGGTCGGAGGCGAGCGACGCGTCCTCCTCGCAGCGCTCCAGCAGCTCCCGCAGCCGGGGCGAGGTGCGCCGCTCGTGCACCAGCGCGGAGAGGGCGGAGAGCTGCTGCGCCCGCAGCGGCGCGGCGGCGGGGGGCATCATCGTCTCCTGGTCCCACCCCAGCGTGGCGCTCACGGAGGCGAGCGTCGCCGCCTCGCGGAGGAGGGCCGTGAGCTCCTGGTAGTGCCCGGGGAGGTCGCTGCGCTCCGCGGGGGCGGAAGTCTCGGTGGTCGCCATCGGTGGGGTGCCTCGGTTCGGGTCCGGTGGGCTCAGACGTGCAGCGCGGGGGCCTCCGCCTCCACTTCCGCGGAGTGCCGCTCCAGCGCGGGCCGCACCCACTCACGCAGAAAGTCGTCCACCTGCTCCGGAGCGCGCCCCACGTACAGCTCGGGGCGCAGGTCCTCCTCCAGCTCCGCGCGCGTGACGCCGAACGCCGGGTCCGCGGCGATGCGGTCCATCAGGTCGTTGGGGCGGCCGTGCTGCTTCACCTCCTGCCCCGCGGCGATGGAGTGCACCCGCACCCGCTCGTGCAGCTCCTGCCGGTCGCCGCCGCGCCTGGCCGCGCGCATCATCAGGTTCTCCGTCGCCATGAAGGGGAGCTCCTCCATGAGCCGGCGGCGGATCATCTCCGGGTACACCACCATCCCGGAGGCCACGTTGTGCACGATCAGCAGCACCGCGTCCGTCGCAAGGTAGGCTTCCGGCACCGCGATGCGCTTGTTGGCGCTGTCGTCCAGCGTCCGCTCGAACCACTGCGACGCCGCGGTGAAGGCGGGGTCGATGGTGAGCGCGATCACGTGCCGGGCGAGCGCGTTGATCCGCTCCGAGCGCATGGGGTTGCGCTTGTACGCCATGGCGCTGGAGCCGATCTGGTGCTCCTCGAACGGCTCCTCCACCTCCTTGAGGTGCGAGAGGAGGCGCACGTCGTTGGCGAACTTGCTGGCCGACTGCGCCACCCCCGCCAGCGTGGCGAGGCAGGCGTAGTCCGTCTTCCGGGTGTACGTCTGCCCGGTCACGCCGTACAGCCGGTCGGCGAAGCCCATCTTCTCCGCGACGAGCCGGTTCAGCCGGTCCACCTTCTCGCCGTCGCCCTCGAACAGGTCCACGAACGAAGCCTGCGTCCCCGTGGTCCCGCGCACCCCGCGGAAGCGCAGCGTGTCCAGCCGGAAGTCCACCTCCTCCAGGTCCAGGAGCAGGTCCTGGATCCAGAGCGTCGCCCGCTTCCCCACGGTGGTGGGCTGGGCGGGCTGGAAGTGGGTGAAGCCCAGCGTGGGCAGGTCGCGGTGCTCGCGGGCGAACTCCGCCAGCGCGGCCACGCCGCTCACCAGGCGGCGGCGGACCAGCTTCAGCGCCTCGCGGTGCTGGATCAGGTCGGTGTTGTCGCCGACGTACGCCGAGGTGGCGCCCAGGTGGATGATGGCGCGCGCCTCGGGCGCCTGCTCGCCCAGGTGGTGCACGTGGGCCATCACGTCGTGCCGGAGCTGCTTCTCCAGCTCCGCTGCCCGCTTCAGGTCGAAGTCGTCCAGGTGCGCGCGGATCCCGGCGATGGCCTCGTCCGGGATGGGAAGCCCCAGCTCCTTCTCCGCTTCCGCCAGCGCCAGCCAGAGCCTGCGCCAGGTGCCGAACTTGAACGCGGGCGAGAAGATGCGCGACATCTCCGGGGAGGCGTAGCGCTCGGTCAGCGGGTTGCTGTATCGGTCGATCGACATGGGTTCATGATCTGTTGTGTCCGCCTGACTTCCGCACTTCGCACCTCGCACTCCCGCACTCCCGCACTACTCCGGGTACCGCACCTCCCGCAAGAAAAGCCCCTCCGGCGGGGCGGGCGGCGAGGTCTCCAGCCCCGGCGTGTTCGCCAGCAGGGCCGGCACGTCGCCCTCCGGGCGGACGCCGAGGCCCACGTCCACCAGCGTCCCCACGAGGTAGCGCACCATGTGGTGCAGGAAGCGGTTGGCGGTCACGTGGAACTCGATGCCGATCGCTTCCCACTCCGCCCAGCGCGCCTCGGCCACGATGCAGCGGTCGCCGCGCTCCTCCTGGCCCGCCTTGGCGAAGGCCCGGAAGGAGTGGTCGCCGACCAGGGCGCGGGTGACGCGCTCCATGGCGGCCCGGTCCACCGGCTTCGCCAGGGGCCAGCACCAGCGGGCGCGGAAGGGCGAGTGCGCCTCGCGCTGCAGGCCCACGCGGTACACGTACGAGCGCGCCACGGCGTCGTAGCGCGGGTGGAAGCGCGGCGCGGCCTCCGCAGCGTCGGCGATCCACACGTCGCCGGGGAGCAGGGCGTTCATGGCGCGCAGGAGCGCGGCCGGCGTCCATTTCGCGGGGGCGTCCACGGCGGCCACCTGGCCGGTCGCGTGCACGCCACGGTCGGTCCGGCCGGAGCCGACCACCCCAGCGGGGCGGTCGAACAGGCGAGACAGGACGCGCTCCAGCTCGCCCTGCACGGTGCGCTCCCTGGCCTGCACCTGCCAGCCGAAGAAGTCGCGCCCGTCGTAGTGGACGGTGAAGCGGATGCGGCGTGTCTCCGTGGTGCTCACGCGCGACAAGGTTGGCGGGGCCCCACCCCGTGTCAAGCGCGCCCCCGCGGTCGATTGACAGTCTCCGTGGGCGGGAGGTATGATCCGACCGTGCGTTTCCCCACTACCCGCCACCCTCCACCACCGCGACGATGCGTACCGTGCCACCGGGTCCCGCCGGCCGGGACCTCAGTCCCCCGCGCGGGGGCGCCGCATGAGCGACGGGGTCCTTTCCGGCGAGGCCGCCGAGGTGCCGCTCGGCGAGCTGATCCGCGCCGCCACCCTGCGGCCCCTCTCCGCCGCCGAGGCGGAGCGCGCCTTCGGCGAGGTGATGGAGGGGCGGGCCACCCCCGTGCAGATGGCCGCGCTCCTGGTCGCCATCCGCGTCCGCGGCGCCGTTGCGGACGAGGTCGCGGGCGGCGTCCGCGCCCTCCGCCGCGCCATGGTCCCGGTCCCGGTGGCCGCCACGGAGGAGCTGGTGGACACCTGCGGCACCGGCGGCGGCGCGCTCACCACCTTCAACATCTCCACCGCCGCGGCGCTGGTCGCAGCGGGGGCCGGGGTGCGCGTCGCCAAGCACGGGAACCGGAGCTTCACCTCCCGCTGCGGGAGCGCGGACGTGCTGGAGGCGCTCGGGGTGCGGCTGGACCTCACCCCCGAGCAGGAGGCGGCGGTGCTGGACGAGACGGGGATCGTCTTCATGTTCGCGCCGCTGCACCACCCGGCCATGCGCCACGTGGGCCCCGTACGGCGCGAGCTGGGGATGCCCACGCTGATGAACGTGCTCGGGCCGCTCACCAACCCGGCGATGGCCCGCCGCCAGGTGGTCGGCGTCTCCGACCCGGGGCTCCTGGAGCTGATTGCGGGCGGCCTGCGGGCGCTCGGGCACGAGCGCGCCCTGGTGGTGCACGGCGAGCCGGGGATGGACGAGCTGAGCCCCATCGGCCCCACGGAGGTGATCGAGCTCCGCGACGGCGAGCTCGCCCGCAGCACCCTGGACCCGCGCGAGGCGCTGGGATGGGAGCCGGCCGATGCGGAGGGGCTGGGCGGAGCCGAGCCGGAGGAGAACGCCCGCACCATCGAGCGCGTGCTGCGCGGCAAGGCGGGCGGTGCGGCACGCGCCGCCGTGGCCCTCAACGCCGGCGCGGCGGTCTACGTCGCGGGGAAGGCGGAATCGCTGGTCGAGGGCGTCCGCACGGCCGAAGAGGCGCTGGACGGCGGGGCGGGGTGGACGGCCCTGGAGGCGCTGCGGACGGCGACGCGGCGATAGGGGGCAGCGGAGCCCGGGAGGGCGAGGTACTGAGCACGGAACGGCGGGACGCACGCAGAGGAAGCAGAGGAAGCAGAGGACAACTGCTCTCGCTTTTCCTCTGCTTCCTCTGCGTGAGCCCGTTTTTCAGGCACGTCTCGGTCCGCGGGCCCGCCTACTCCACGGCCTCGGGGGCGGCGGGGAGGCGGACGGTGAACGTGCTGCCGCGGCCGGGCTCGCTCTCCGCGTGGATGGTCCCGCCGTGGCGCTCGGCCACCATCCGCGCGATGGCGAGGCCCAGCCCGGTGCCGCCGGCGCGGACGCGCGCCTCGTCGCCGCGGTAGAAGCGGTCGAACACGCGCGGCAGCTCCTCCGGGGCGATCCCCGTCCCGGTGTCCTCCACGGCCACGTCGATCCAGCGGGTCCCCTCCGGATCCTCGACGGTGGCGGCGCGCAGGGTGACGACCCCGGAATCGGTGAACTTCACCGCGTTGGAGACGAGGTTCAGGAAGAGCTGCCGGAGGGGCCGCTCCTCGCCCACCACCTCGAACGGCTCCGCGGCTTCCAGCCGGACCTCCACAGGCTTCCCGGCGGCGAGCGCCTCGCCGATGTCGCGGACGTCCTCCAGCAGCGGCAGCAGCTCCACCCTGCCGGTCCCTACCCCCGGGGCGGACTCCTCCCCGCGCGCCAGCGTCAGCAGCCCCTCAACCAGCCCCAGCATCCAGCGCGTCTCCTCCAGCACGCCGCCCAGCGTCTCCCGCAGCTCCTCCGGAGGGCGCTCCCGCGCCAGCGCCACCTGGGCGGAGCCCTGGATGGCGGTGAGCGGGGTGCGCAGCTCGTGGCTGGCGTCGGCGGTGAAGCGGCGCAGCGTGTCCACCGCCCGCTCCAGCCGCTCCAGCATCCCGTTGAAGGCCAGCGAAAGCTCCCGCAGCTCCGCCGGGCGGTCCGGCTCCTCCACGCGCCGGGACAGCGCGCCGATCCCGATCTCCCGCGTGGCGGACACCAGCCGGTCGAGCGGGCGCAGGATCCGGTCGGCCAGGGAGCGGCCCGCCACGGCGGCGGCGGCGGCCGTGAGCGGGATCAGGATCAGCGAGATCACCAGGAACGAGCGGAGCGCGCGCCCCTCCACGTCGCCGGTGCGCGCCACGTAGATGTCCAGCACGTCCCCGTTGGGAAGGCGGGAGCGCCGAAGCAGCGCCTCCACGTCCCCCTTCCCCGGCGGCATCTGGCGCTCCTCGACCGTGACCCGCGGCACGTGAGAGGGGATGATGAGCTGCTCCGCGGTGAGCGCGGACTGCCGCAGCGAGGCCGTACCCGCGCCCGCGAGCGTCCGCGCCAGGATCAGGTAGGTGAGCCCGGCGAACAGGGTGAGCGCCACCAGGAGGATCACCGAGTACCACAGGACGATCTCACGGCGCAGCGAGGGCGGATCGGGCCGGGGCGTCATCCCTCCTCCCCGCCCGGGGTCCGCATCACGTAGCCCACCCCCCGGACCGTCTGGATCAGCTCGCGGTCGGGGTCCAGCTTGTTGCGCAGAGAGTTGATGAACACGTCCACCACGTTGGTCCCCGGGTCGAAGCGGATCCCCCACACATGCTCCATGATCACGGCGCGCGAGAGGGGGCGGTCCGCGTTGCGGAGCAGGTACTCCAGCAGCGCGAACTCCTTGGGGGTCAGCTCCACCTTCTCGCCCCCGCGGCGGACCTCGTGCGCCGCGGGGTCCAGCTCCAGGTCGCCGGCGCGCAGGACCGCCGGGGCGGGACCGCCGGAGCGGCGGAGCAGCGCGCGGAGGCGGGCCGCCAGCTCCGGGAAGTCGAAGGGCTTGGTCAGGTAGTCGTCCGCTCCCGAGTCCAGCCCCTCGACCTTGTCCTCGACCCGGTCGCGCGCGGTGAGCAGGAGCACGGGGAAGGCGATCCCCTCGTCCCGCAGGTCGCGCACGAGCTGGTAGCCGCTGCGGCCGGGGAGCATCACGTCCACGACGGCCGCGTCGAACCCCTCGGCCACGGCCTTCCGGAACGCGGTGTCGCCGTCCTCGGCGGTCTCCACGGTGTACCCCTCCTCCCGCAGCCCCTTTCTCAGGAAGCCCAGGATTCCCGCGCTGTCTTCCACCACCAGGATACGCATGTCGGCTGCATTAACGAGGTTTAATCCAGGCCTAATTCATCCTTAACCGTACGCCGGAACGGGCATCGGCGCCACCGTGTACGGAGCCGCACAGGACGAAGGAGACACAGTATCCAGAGAGGGAGGTTGGTGCAGATGAACAGGATCCGCAAGCTCGCGGTGCCGGGCGCGCTGGTCGTCGGGATGGGGGTCGCGGCGACCGCGATGGAAGTCGTCAAGGACCCCCTCCAGGACCTCGGCGCGCAGAGCGCCGTCCAGCCGGCCATCGCGGGGCGGGTCGCGGGGCCGGAGTCGCTTTCCGCCGCGTTCCGCACCGCCAGCAGCACGGCGCTCCCGGCGGTGGTCTACGTCAAGGTGCAGACCGCCGCCCGCCCCGTAGCGCAGGTGCCGGAGCAGTTCCGGGGGACGCCGTACGAGCAGTTCTTCGGCGGCGCGCCGCGGAACGCCCCGCCCCAGGAGGGGAGCGGCTCCGGCTTCATCGTCAGCGAGGACGGCTACATCCTCACCAACAACCACGTGGTCGCCAATGCGTCCCGGGTGACGGTGGTGCTCGCGGACAAGCGCGAGCTGACCGCGAAGGTGGTGGGTCGCGACCCGAACACCGACATCGCGGTGCTCAAGGTGGACGGCAGTGGCCTCCCGGTCGCGCAGCTCGGTGACTCCGATGCGCTGCAGACCGGCGACTGGGTCCTGGCGCTGGGCTACCCGCTCTCGCTGGGGCAGACCACCACCGCCGGGATCGTGAGCGCCAAGGGCCGCTCGCTGGGGATCATGCAGCAGGACCGCAACGCCACCGCGCCGCTGGAGCACTTCATCCAGACCGACGCGGCCATCAACCCGGGGAACTCCGGGGGGCCGCTTGTGGACCTGCAGGGCCGCGTCATCGGCGTCAACACCGCCATCGCCTCGCCCACCGGGTTCTACTCCGGGTACGGGTTCGCCGTGCCGATCAGCCTGGCGAAGCGCGTGGCCGACGACCTGATCCGCTACGGCACGGTGCACCGTCCCATGCTGGGGGTGCAGATCCGGGGCGTCACCCCGGCCGACGCCGAGGTGTTCCGCCTCCCCAGCCCGAGCGGCGCGGTGGTCGCCACCGAGCCCACCGGGCCCGCGAAGGAGGCCGGCATCCGCATGGGCGACGTGGTGGTGGGCGTGGACGGCCGCGCCATCGCGGACGACGGCGCCCTCATGGCCGCCCTCGCGGCGAAGCGCCCCGGCGAGCGCGTCACGGTGGACCTCGTCCGCTACGGCGAGCGCGAGCGGGTGACGGTGAAGCTGGGCGAGCTGGACCTGAAGCCGGTGAGCAACGACGCCCCCGCCGCAGTCCGGCGCGACGCGGTGGAGCGCCTGGGGTTCAACGCCATGGAGGTGACCCCGCAGGTGGCCCGCCAGTACCGGCTCCCCTTCAGCGAGGGGGTCGTCGTGACCGAGGTGGACCGCGCCGGCCCCGCCGCCTCCGCGCTGACGGGAGGGATGCGGATCGAGCGGCTCAACGGGCGCGAGGTCCGCAGCGTGGAAGACGTCCGCGCCGAGGCGTCACGCCTGAAGCCGGGCGGGGTCGTGTCGATCGTGGCCCGCACGCAGGACGGGCAGCAGACGATCGTCAACTACCGGATCCGCGAGTGACGCCGGCGCGGTGACCGTATAGAAGAAGATGGAACGAACACGAGGGCCGCCCCGCAGCTGCGGGG
>DASYWD010000170.1 GCA_035936415.1 Longimicrobiaceae bacterium | reverse complement strand
ATCCAGACCGGCTCCGGGGCCTGGCGGGGAGCCGGCGGCGGGGCGCCCGGCCGGTCGTAGCCGCGGCGCACGTCGTACGCGGTCTCGTAGGGGCCCAGGGTGCCGGAGCGCGCATCCGCGCCGGAGGTGTCGCGCGGCGCGTCGGAGGACGGGTTCGGCATGGGGCTGCTCCGATACGGCGGGAGAGGGAGACAGGACGACTCCACCGCACGCAAGAAGGGCGCCCAGGCCCCCGGGGGAGGCTGGACGCCCTTGGGCGGGCAGAGCCCGCGTCTTCGTACGAAGCTTCAGACCTCGAGCGGCTTCTCCTCCACCATGGCGCGGAGCTCCTTGGACGGCTTGAAGACCGGCACCGCGCGCGGCGGGACCTCGACCGGATCACCCGTGCGCGGGTTGCGCGCGAGGCGGCTCTTGCGCTCGCGGACCTTGAAGGTGCCGAAGCCGCGGATCTCGATGTTCTGGTGCTCCGCCATCGCGTCCTTGATGGCGTTCAGGAACGAGTCGACGACCACAGCACAGTCCCGCTTGGTGATCCCGGGCCCGATCGCATCGGCGACCCGCTGGACCAGATCCGCTTTCGTCATGAAGTCCCTCCTTGGGGGTTGGAAGCTGGGGCGGCGCCCCACGGAATGCGCACGAGCGCAAGAAGCCGACGTCCGGCTGGAGTACGTGCCCGGACCAACGTCCCCGCTCGGAATACGGGGTGCCATCCGGCTACGTCGTTCCTCGAGTCTTCCGGGTGCGCGGGGGAGTCCGTGTCGATCGGAGGGCTGAGCGACGGATCGCGGCCGGCAGCCGAAGATAACGTCCCGGGAAACGGAAGGGGAGTAGCTAAGAGGTTGACGGGCGGCGGTTTATCAGCCGAAGGATAACGCGACGCATAGAAACCGTCAAGCGTCGTGACGGCGCTCCTCCGTCCTCCGCTCCATCTCCGCGATGAAACGGTCGAAAAGATAACGCGAGTCGTGCGGCCCCGGAGCCGACTCCGGGTGGTACTGCACCGAGAACACGGGCCGCTCCGCGTGCTCCAGGCCCTCCACCGTACCGTCGTTCAGGTTCAGGTGGGTGACGCGGAGCGCGGGTGCGCCGGGGATCCCCTCCTCGTCGCCGCGCACGGCGAAGCCATGGTTCTGCGCGGTGATCTCCACCGCCCCGTCGGCGAGGCGGCGGACCGGGTGGTTCCCCCCCCGGTGTCCGTACAGGAGCTTGTAGGTCTGTGCCCCGAACGCGCGGGCGATCAGCTGGTGCCCCAGGCAGATGCCGAAGACCGGGACGTCGCGCGCCGCGAGGTCGCGGATGGACTCCAGCGCGTGCCCCACCGCCTCCGGGTCGCCCGGACCGTTGGAGACGAACAGCCCGTCGGCTCCCGCCGCCGCGATCTCCTCCGCCGGGGTGCCGGAGGGGAGGACCGTGACCTCGCACCCGCGCTCCGCGAGGAGCTTGAGGGAGTGGGACTTCACCCCGAAGTCGTAGGCGAGGACGCGGTACCGCGTCTCCCCGGCGGCCGGGACCACGTACCGCTCCCCGGTGGAGACCCCGCACGCCAGGTCGAGCCCCGCCATGGACGGCTGCTCCAGGATCCGGGCGCGGAGCGCCTCCAGGTCCGGCTCGCCATGGGCGATGGCGCCGCGCATGGCGCCGAGCGAGCGGATGTGGCGGGTGAGCGCGCGGGTGTCGATCCCGGTGACCGCCACCACGCCGTGCCGGCGCAGGTACTCCTCCAGCGACTCCTCCGCCCGCCAGTTGCTGTACGCGGGCGGCGCCTCGTGGAGGACGAATCCGGCCACCTGCGGCCCGACCGACTCCTCGTCCTCCGGGTTCGCCCCGTAGTTGCCGATCAGCGGGTAGGTCATCGCCACCAGCTGCCCGGTGTACGACGGGTCGGTGAGGACCTCCTGGTAGCCGGTCATGGAGGTGTTGAAGACCACCTCGCCGAAGACCGTCCCGGAGGCGCCGAACGCCTCTCCCCGGAACGCGCGTCCGTCCTCCAGCAGCAGCACGGCGGTCTCGCCCAAGTCGCTTCTCTCCCGGTTTCCGTCGGCCATGCGGTCAAGTGCATGCCGCATCGGTGGATGCGACCGCGGCAATCTACCGTCCCCGCAAATTCTGTCAAGCGCCGGCTCCGCCGCCCCTGGGTTTCGGCCCGCCGCACCGGTAGATTGTCGGCCTTTCCCGCCCAGACCTGGAGAAGAATGAGCGAGCCGCTGGTCTTCATCTACGCCGACGAATCCTGCCTCGGGAACCAGTTCAAGGGGCGCGCGCGCCCCGGCGGCGCCGCCGGGCTGGTGGAGCACTTCCACCCCGAGCGCGGGTGGGTCCGGCGCGACTTCTGGCTGTCGGAGCCCGACACCACCAACAACCGCATGGCGATCCGCAGCGGCATCCTCCCCCTCGCCGCGCTGAGGAACCCGGCGCGCGTGGTGTTCACCAGCGACAGCCGCTACCTGGTGGACGGGATGACGCAGTGGGTGCACGGCTGGGCCGCGCGCGGGTGGAAGCGCAAGGACGGCGAGATCGAGAACCTGGCGCTCTGGAAGGAGCTGGTCTCCACCGCGCGCAGGCACGCGGTGCAGTGGCGCTGGGTGAAGGGGCACGCCGGCCACCCGCAGAACGAGTACGCCAACTTCCTGGCGACCCGCGCAGCGGCGAAGCAGGACGCGAGCGGGGGGCTGGTGGAGTCGCGCTTCGACGAGTGGATCGCGGAGGAGCAGGAGAAGGAGCGCTACCTGGACTTCTTCCCCATGCCGCCCACGAGCTTCGAGTTCAAGGCCGCGCGGGCGCTGCCGCGGGGGTGAAGGCGGGCAGGCACACGCGCGCGGGGACCCCCGCGAATCAGAGAGGCTCGGCGACCCGCGCGGGAACGGAGGTGAAGCCCCGGCGCGACTCCCGCGGCCGCGGGATCGCCCCCGTGCCGAGCGCACCCGCTCCGGCGCCGCCCCAGCAGAGGACCTCCGCCCGGACCGTCACTCCGCAGGTGTGGCTCCCCCCGGCGTCCAGCGCGCGGAAGGTGTGTCCGCCGGCCACCGCAGCGGGAGAGGGCACGACGTGGACGTCGAGCCGGTCGTCGCGCGGCCCTTCGGCGGCACCGTTTCCCAGCTCTCCGTAGTAGTTGAACCCCCAGCAGTACGCCATCCCGTCCGCGGTGACGCCGCAGGTGTGACCCCAACCCGCGGAGATGCGCGCGAGCTTCAGCCCTCCCGCGACCCGCCGCGGCGCAACGGCCATCGTCCGCGACCCGTCCCCGAGCTGGCCGTACTGGTTCCCCCCCCAACAGTAGGCGCCCCCGTCGGCGGTCACGCCGCACACGTGCGGCCCCACCCTCAGCGAGCGGAACGAAAGGTTCCCCTCCACGTACGCCGGGCGGGGATCGTACTTCGGCTCCACCACACCGGAGGGGCCGGTGACGTATCGGAGGCCCCAGCAGGCTGCCCGCCCGTCCGCCGCGAGCCCGCAGGTACGGTTCTCCCCCGCGCCGATCTCACGGAAGCGCAGCTCGGTCTCTACCTCCACCGGCGCGCTCACGCGGTTGCCCCTCACCGGCGTGCCCAGCTCGCCGTTCGCCCCCGCGCCCCAGCAGTATGCCTTCCCGTCGGCGGTGAGGGCGCAGGTGTGCCCGGCGCCCGCGCTGATCCGCGTGAAGCGGTGCTCCGTGTGCACCGCGACCGCGGCCGCGCTCGGCTTCTCGGTCCGGTTCCCGAGCTGGCCGGCGCGGTTCGCCCCCCAGCAGTACGCCGCGCCGCCTGCCGCCAGTCCGCAGGCGTGCCCGCCGCCCACCGCGAGCGCCACCAGGGGAGGAGCCCCGGACACCCCCGTGGGCGAGGCCTGCACGCGGGTCCCCTCGTGCCGCACGCCCTCCGGGACGCGGCCCCAGCAGAGAGCCCGTCCGTCCTCGGTGAGCCCGCAGCTCAGGTCGTTCCCCGCTTCGACCATCGTGTACCGGACGGCGGCGGTCCCCGGGACCGGGCGCACCGCCACCAGGGCGGAGTCGCGCTCCCGCCCCGCCTCCATTCGGATGGTGGCGCGCCCCGGCCCTCGTGCACGGAGCACCCCGTCCTTTCCGATCTCGGCTACCGAGGGATCCGAGCTGCTCCACCGGACGTCCAGGCCCCTCGGCCAGCGTCTACCCGCCTCGAGGGGCCACTCTATCTGCTGCTGATACGCGCCGACGTCCCAGGTCCTCACGAGGAGCGCCGCGGTCATCTGGACGGAGTCGCCGCGATCGAGCACCACAGCGGTGGCCCTGATCCACGGGCCCTCCTGCTTCGGGACGTCGCTCCCGAGGATGTCGGCGCACGCGGACAGCAGGCCGACGAGAAGGGCGAGCAGGATGCGAAGGCGGCTCCGCACGACGAAGAGCAGTGGCATGTCAGGGGAACGGTCGGGAGGAACGAGAAGGCGAGGAGACGGCCTGGCGGCCGAAGGTGCGCTCGAAGCAGCGCGCCGCCGCCGCCTCCACGTCCTCCATGGGCACCGTCCGCCCCAGCTCGCCCGAGATGGAGCCGACCCGGTGCTCCCGGATCCCGCAGGGGACGATGGTGCCGAAGAACGACAGGTCCGTGCTGACGTTCAGGGCGAAGCCGTGGCTGGTGATCCACCCGGAGGAGACCCGCACCCCGATGGCCGCGAGCTTCCGGTCCTCCACCCACACCCCGGTGAGCCCCTCCTTCCGCCCCCCGGTCAGCCCGAACTCCGCCAGCACCGCGATCAGCATCTCCTCCAGGTCGCGGAGGTACTGGTGCAGGTCCTGCCGGTCCGGCTTGAGGTCCAGGACGGGGTACCCGACGAGCTGCCCCGGCCCGTGGTAGGTCACGTCCCCGCCCCGCCCGGTCTCGAACAGCTCGATTCCGCGCGCCGCCCGCTCCTCCGGCGAAGCAAGCACGTTTTCCTCGTGCGACCCGCTCCCCAGCGTGATGACGTGCGGGTGCTGCAGGAGCAGCAGCGTGTCCGGCACCTCCCCGGCACGCCGCCGCTTGACCAGCTCCGTCTGCACCTCCAGCGCGTCCGCGTAGCGGACGAGCCCGAGCCGGCGGACGTCCAGCGGCCGCGCGAGGGCCGCGGATTCACGTGCGTCGTCTGTGACGGTCCGAATGGTTTCCATCCTTCCAAAATAGCGCCGGGGGCTCGCGAAGGGTATTCGCAAGCCCCCGTGCCGGTCTCCGGACCTCCTGCGAGGCTACGCCTGCTCCGGGAACGTCTCCATGATCTGCTTCACCCGCGCCAGGAACTGGTCGCCGTCGGCGCCGTTCACCAGGCGGTGGTCGTAGCCCAGCGAGATGTAGCCGCGCTTGCGAGGGACGATGGCATGGCCGCCGTACTCGTCCGTGATCACCGCGGGGCGCATCTCCACGCCGCCGACGCCCATGATGGCGACCTGCGGCTGGCTGATGATGGGGAAGCCGATCGTGGTCCCGAAGATCCCGGGGTTGGTGATCGTGAAGGTGCCGCCCTGGACCTCGTCCGGCGACAGCTTCTTGCTCCGGGCGCGGGTGGCGATGTCGTTCACCCGCTTCGCCAGCCCCACCAGCGACAGCTCGTCGGCGTTCTTCACCACGGGAACGATGAGGCCGTTGTCCAGCGCCACCGCGATCCCGAGGTTCACGTCGGCGCGGTAGATGACCTCGTGGTTGGAGTACGACGCGTTCAGCTTCGGGTGCTCGCGCAGCGCCCGCGCCACCGCCCAGGCGATGAAGTGGGTGTACGTGACCTTGACGCCCTGCTCCTCCCAGAGGCGCTTGCTCTTGGCGCGGATGTGGTCGAGCCGGGTGTAGTCCACCTCGAAGTACGAGTGCACGTGCGGCGAGATGCGCCGCGACTGCACCATGTTGTTGGCGATGATCTGCGTCATCCGGCTGGCCGGCTCGACGCGGTCGTTCGGGCCCGCCTGCACGGCGGGGTGCTGCGGCGACTGGAAGAACTCGTCCCACGGGAAGCCGCCCTCGTACGAGGGGGCGGGCTGCGGCGCGGCCGGGCGCTGCGCGGGCGCCGCCTGCGGCTGCGCGGCCGGGGCCTTCTCCCGCTCCTCCACGTGGCGCAGGATGTCGTCCTTGGTCACCCGGCCGCCGCGGCCGGTCCCCCGCACCTCCGCCACCTGAACCCCGTGCTCCGCGGCGATCTTGCGCACCAGCGGGGTGGAGCGGGTCCGGAGGCGGTCCTCCAGCGTCTGCGGGCCGCCGTTGCCCGTGATCGTCGGCTCGGTGGTGCTCCCGGTGGGCTCGGACGCGTGCAGGGTGGGCACCGCCTGGCCGGCCGTCTCCACCTGGTGCGCCTCGGGCTGCCCGGCGGCCGCTTCGGGAAGCGTGGCGGCCTGCTCGCCCGGAACTCCCGCGGCGGGCTCCGAGGGCGCGGCCGCGGCGGCGCCGGCCTCCGTCTCGACGTAGGCCACGATCGTCCCGACCTCCACCGTCTGCCCCTCGGTCACCACCACCTCCACCAGCGTCCCGGCGGCGGGCGAGGGGATCTCGGCGTCCACCTTGTCGGTGGAGATCTCCATGATCGGCTCGTCGCGCTCGACGCGGTCGCCCACCTTCTTCAGCCAGACGGAGACGGTTCCCTCGGCGATGGACTCCCCCATCTGGGGCATCGGCACTTCTACACGGGCCATGTCAGGATCAGCGGGTCAGGGTTTCGGAGCGCAGGTCAGCAGGTCAGTAGGCCGCCAGGTGGCGCGCCGCCTTCACGACGTCTTCGGTCTGCGGGAGGAAGTAGTCCTCCAGCGGGGGCGAGTACGGCACCGGCGCGTCCAGCGCGGCGACGCGCAGGATCGGCGCGTCCAGCCACTCGAACGCCTTCTCGTTCACCCGCATGGCGATCTCCCCCGCGATCCCGCCGGTGCGGGTGTCCTCGTGCACCACCAGGAGGCGGTTGGTCTTCCGCACGCTCTCCACGATGGCGTCCTCGTCCAGCGGGAGGAGGGTGCGCAGGTCGATCACCTCCACGGAGAGGCCGTCCTCCTTCTCCAGCTGCTCGGCGGCCTCCAGGCTCTTGTGCACCATGGCCGCGTAGGTGACGATCGTCAGGTCGCTCCCCTCGCGGTGCGTGCGCGCCTTCCCCAGCGGGACCACGTAGTCCTCGGCGGGGAGGACCTCGCGGACCTGGGGGCGGCGGTACAGCCACTTGTGCTCGAAGAAGAGCACCGGGTCGTCGTCCCGCACCGCGGCCTTGAGGAGCCCCTTGGCGTCGTAGGCGGTGGCGGGATAGACGATCTTGAGCCCCGGCGTGTGGAAGAACGCCATCTCCGGGTTCTGCGAGTGGAACGGCCCGCCCCGCACGCCGCCCCCGGAGGGGCCGCGGATCACCATCGGCACCCCGCCCGACCCGCGGTAGCGCGAGGTGGCGACGTAGTTGGTGATCATGTCGTATGCGCAGGAGATGAAGTCGATGAACTGCATCTCCACGATGGGGCGCATCCCCATGTGCGCGGCCCCGGCGGCGGCGCCGGTGAAGCCGATCTCCGAGATGGGGGTGTCGATCACCCGCAGCGCGCCGAAGCGCTCCTGCATCCCCTCGGTGACCTTGAAGGCGCCGCCGTAGGCACCGATGTCCTCCCCCAGCAGGAAGACGCTGGGGTCCCGCTCCATCTCCTCCCAGATCGCCTCCCGGATGGCCTCCAGGAAGGTGACGGGCTTCCCTTCTTCGGTGAGCCGGACGTGCTCCGGCTTCTGCTTGGTCGCGGTCGCCATGCTCGTGGCTCAGGCCTGCGTGGGATCGGGGGGCGTGTGGCGCGTCCAGGGGGCGCTCACCGGGGCGTCGGCGTACACGTCGTCCAGGGCGGTCTCCGGGTCCGGGAGGGGGGCCGCCTCCGCGGCGGGGATCATCGCCTCCAGCTCGCGGTCCACCTCTTCGTCGATCGCGGCCAGCTCCCCGGCCGTGGCCCAGCCGTTCCCGGTCAGCGCGGCCACGTAGCGGTCGATGGGGTCGTTGGTGGTGGCCCAGTGCTCGATCTCCGCCGGGTCCACGTACGACTGGTTGTCGTGCTGCGCGTGCCCCCTGCGGCGGTAGGTGAGCACCTCCAGGAGCGTGACCCCCTCCCCTGCGCGGGCGCGGTCCACGGCGCGGCGGGCGGCGCCGTACACGGCCAGCATGTCGTTGCCGTCCACCTGCTCGCCGGCCACCCCGTAGCCGGGGGCCTTGTCCACGAACGACTCCACGGCGGTCTGCAGCCGGGTCGGCGTGGTGTACGCCCACTGGTTGCTCTCCACCACCACCACCAGCGGGCACCGCTGCACCGCGGCGAAGTTGATCCCCTCGTGGAAGGCCCCGGTGGAGGTGGCGCCGTCGCCGATGTAGACCATCCCCACCCGGTCCTCGCCGCGCTGCCTGAAGGTGAGCGTCACCCCCGCCATGACCGGGACCAGGTCGCCCAGCGGGGAGATCTGCCCGATGAAGCCGCGCCGGTAGTCGGTGAAGTGGATGTTCAGCTCCTTGCCGCGCGCGGGGGAGTCGCCCTTGGCCATGTACTGGCGGAGGACCTCCTCCGGGCGGGCGCCCATCACCAGCATGGAGCCCAGGTTGCGGATCAGCGGCGAGAGCATGTCGCCCGTGCCGTCGTCGCGGCGACGGAGCGCGTACGCGCTGGCGACGGACTCCCCCTCCTGCCCCAGCGAGCGGAAGAGCCCCCCCACCACCTTGCTCTGCCGGAAGAGCGTCTCGAGCTTTTCCTCGAGCGTCCGCGTCAGGCGCACGTAGCGGTACATCTCCAGGAGCTGCTCCCGCGTGAGCCCGTGCGGGATCGCCGCGGAAGGGGCCTGCTTGGTTCTCGGCATGCAGTCGGTTCCGGAAGCCGTTGCGCCGCCCGGGCGCGCCCCGGGGGCGGTGGGCGACAACTTGCCACCCCGGCCGCGCCCCGTCAAGCGAAACCGGGAGCGGCGCTCTTGCGCCGCTCCCGGTTTCACCCCCGTCCGGGGGCAGCTTCGGTCGCCCGTTATCGGGCCTGCTTCGCCTTGGCCGGGGCGGACGCCGTCTGCGCGGTGGAGCGCGGAATCGGGGTGATCGGCGCCGGGTAGACGTCGAACTGGCTCCACCGCATCCGCTGCGACTGCCAGCGCTCGATCAGCGTCGGCTTGGGGTCGAAGGGGAGGCCGTGCTTCTTGTTCAGGTAGAAGTTGATGGCCTTGGTGGCAATGGGGCCCACGTCGCTCCCATGCAGGCCGTGCTCGATGATGGCCGCCACCACGATCTCGGGGTGCCCGCCCGGAGGACCGGAGAAGCCCACGAACCAGCCGTGGTCAGCGCCCTGCGGGTTCTGCGCGGTCCCCGTCTTACCGTACACCTTCCAGCGCGCGATCGAGGAGAGCACCGCAGTCCCGGTGGGCGACGTGACCGCGGCCAGGCCGTCCCAGAGCGCCTGCAGCCCCGTGGCGTCCAGCCCCAGGTCGATCTGCCCGGGCCCCTCCCCGGCGCCCTCCCGGTCCACCAGGTGCGGCTCCGGTGCGGTGCCGTTCCCCGCGATGGCGGAGTAGAAGTGCGCCATGTTCAGCACCGACTGCGAGTTGGGCCCCTGCCCGATGGCGAGGCTCATCACCTCCGAGGGCGTGGGCGTGTGCCCGAAGCGCTCGCGGTACCAGTCGATCCCGGTGGGGAAGATCGGCTTCACCTCGCCGGGGAGGTCGATGCCGCTGCGGGTGTTGAAGCCCATGCGCGTCCCTTCCGCGGTGAGCTTCGCGAGTCCGAGCCGGATCCCGACCTGGTAGAAGTAGACGTTGCACGACTTCTCGATCGCCCCCGCGAGATCCAGCGAGCCATGCCCCGGCCGGTACCAGCAGCGGGAGTAGCGACCGGCGTACGCCATGCCCCCGGTGCAGGAGATCGGCATCCGCGACCCCGCCTTGAGGATCCCCTCCTTCACGCCCGCCGCCGCCGTGGCCAGCTTCCAGGTAGATGCCGGGGGGTAGAGCGCGGTGATCGTGCGGTCCAGGAGCGGCTTCGTCGGATCCGTCTGCAGCGCCCGCCAGAGCGATGGCTTGATGCCTCCGACGAACTCGTTTGCGTTCACCGCAGGGTGGCTGTACATCGCCAGGATCTCGCCCGTGGAGGGGACCATGGCGACCACCGCCCCCTTCATCGTATCCGGGAAGATCCGGTGGATGTAGTTCTGCAGGTCCAGGTCGAGGGTGAGCTTCAGGTTCTCGCCCGGGACCGGCGCCAGCGCGCCCACGGAGGAGCGCGGGTCGACGACGCGCCCCATGGCGTCCACCTCCACGAACCGGGCGCCGTCCACGCCGCCGAGCTCCAGCTCGTACTCACGCTCGATCCCGGCCTTGCCGATCCACGTCCCCTGCTGGTATCCCTCGCGGCGGAAGCGCTCCTGCTGCAGCTCCTCGCGCGTGATCTCGCCCACGTACCCGGCGATGTGCCCGATGGCATTCCCCCCCGGGTAGTAGCGCATGGGGCGCTCGACGATCATGAGGTTCGGGAACGCGGCCCGCCGCTCCTCGATGGCCGCCACCTGCGGGAAGGTGGCCCGCTCGGTGACCTCCAGAAGGTCGTTGGGGCGGGCCTTCCGCTTCGCCATGAGCGCGTCCACGTCCTGCGTGGACAGGCCGAGGAACGGCATCAGGTCCAGCAGCGTCCCCCGGATCGTCTCCTCCGAGGCCGGCAGGAGGGCGACTGAGTAGCCGGTGATGCTGGTGGCGACCACCTCGCCGTTGCGGTCGTAGATCGTCCCGCGCGGGGCGGGGATCTTGATGGGGCGGAGCCGGTTCTCCTCGGAGCGCGCCGCGTACTGTGCGCCCGTCAGCACCTGCGTCTGGAAGAACGCCGTCAGCAGGGTGCTGATCACCAGGGTGATCATGAACACCGCGCCGAGCGTCCTGCGCTGCCGGGGATCGGGCTGGAAGAGCTTCATGGTCCTTCGGTGTCACGGGTTGCGCCTCCTGGCCGGAGGCGGGTCCTCCCTTCGTACTACGTCTCACCGCACGCCCGGTTCCCCCGCCGCGAGCCGCCGGGCGAGCACGCCGGCGCGCCGGACCACCCCGGCGCGGAGCAGGTCGATCAGCGCCGCCGCGGCGTGGATCCCCCCCGGCGGGGGG
>DASYWD010000169.1 GCA_035936415.1 Longimicrobiaceae bacterium | reverse complement strand
ACGTGGTCCTGGAGGCGCTCCCCCTCACTCCCAACGGCAAGCTGGACCGGGGAGCCCTCCCGGCGCCGGAGGCGGGGGGGGAGGAATCCGTCTACGAGGCGCCCCGCACGGCGGTGGAGGAGCTGGTGGCGGGGATCTGGGCGGAGGTGCTGGAGCTGGGCGACGGCCGGCGCATCGGCGTGCAGGACGATTTCTTCCAGATGGGAGGGCACTCCCTGCTGGCCACCCAGGTGATCGCACGGGTGCAGCAGGTCTTCGGGGTGGACCTCCCGCTGCGT
Organism: Longimicrobiaceae bacterium; assembly: GCA_035936415.1. NCBI lineage: Bacteria > Pseudomonadati > Gemmatimonadota > Longimicrobiia > Longimicrobiales > Longimicrobiaceae > Longimicrobiaceae bacterium. The sequence goes on along the minus strand of DASYWD010000169.1, from coordinate 43,909 downwards.
GCCCTTTTCGAGGCGCCCAACGTGGGGGACTTCGCGGCCCGGGTGGACGCCACCGTGCGGGCGGGGCTGGAGGAGTGGGAGCTCGAGGAGGCGCTGGGCAGGCTGGACGAGCTCTCTGACCACGACGTCGAGCAACTTCTCCGGGCCGCTTCCCGGCGGGGCCGCGAGGAGGCGCCGTGAGCGGGACGCTGGGGCGGCTGACGGAGCTCTCCCCGGAGAGACGGGCCCTCCTGCAGCAGATCCTGCGGGAGCGGACCGGCGCCAAGACCGCTCCGCAGGAGATCCGGCGCAGGGAAACGGACGGCCCGGTGCCGCTCTCCTTCGCGCAGCAGCGGCTCTGGTTCGTGGACCAGCTCGAGCCGGGCTCGCCCACCTACAACATGCTCTACACGGCGCGCCTGCGCGGCCAGCTGGACGCAGCCGCCCTGCGCGGCGCCTTCGCCGACCTGGTGCGCCGGCACGAGGTCCTGCGAACCGTGTTCGAGAGCCGCGACGGTGTGCCGGTGCAGGTGATCCGGCCGCCCGCCGGGTTCTCGCTCCCGACGGTCGACCTGCGCGGCCTGGGGGTTGAGGCGCGGGAGGCGGAGGCGAGGCAGCTGGCGCGGCGGGAGGCGGTGCTCCCGTTCGACCTGGCGCGGGGGCCGCTCCTGCGCGGCACGCTGGCTCGCCTTGGAGACGCGGAGCACGTGCTGTACTACTGCATGCACCACATCGCCTCGGACGGCTGGAGCATGGGCGTGCTGGTGCGCGAGCTCGCCGCCCTGTACGAGGCGTGCTCGCGGGGACGCAAGCCCTCCCTGCCGGAGCTCCCGGTGCAGTACGCCGACTACGCGGTGTGGCAGCGGGCCCGCCTCACCGAGGATGTCCTGCGCTCCCAGGTCTGCTACTGGAGAACGCGCCTCGCGGACGCCCCCCCGGTCCTTGAGCTCCCCGGCGACCGTCCCGCGGTGGCGGGGCAGAGTCAGCGCGCGGCCGCAGTCTCCTTCCGGGTCGCCGGGAGCACGGCGCGCTCACTCCTGGCGCTGGGCCAGCGGGAGGGGGCCACGCTGTACATGGTGGTGCTGGCCGCCTGGCAGCTCCTGCTCTCCCGCTACAGCGGCCAGGACGACGTGGTGGTGGGCACCCCCATCTCCGGGCGCACCCGGGTAGAGCTGGAGGGGCTGATCGGCCTCTTCGTCAACATGCTCGTAATGCGTACCGGTCTCTCGGGAGATCCCACCTTCACCGGGCTCCTGGGGCGGGTCCGGGAAGTGACGCTCGGGGCATACCAGCACCAGGACCTCCCCTTCGAGCGCCTGGTGGACGAGCTGAAGGTGGAGCGCTCGCTCGCCTACGGTCCCCTCTTCCAGGTGGGCTTCGGGCTCGAGCAGGCGGCCGCCCCCGAACGGAAGACACTCGTGCTCGGGGGGGTGCGGGTGGAGGCGTTCGGGGAAGGTTCCGCGAACAACCCCCACCACCTCGACCTGAAGGTCACGGACGAGGGAGACGGGCTCACAGGGGTCCTGCAGTACCAGGCGGCGCTCTTCGACCCGCAGACGATCCAGCGGATGGTGGAACACTTCCGGGTGCTCGTCGAGACGGTCGCCGCCGACCCTGCGCTGCGCGTCTCCCGGGTCGCCTTTCTTGCCCCGGCAGAGCGGGAGCAGGTGCTGCGGGGGTGGAACGCCACGGAGCACGCGTACCCCGCGGAGCCGTGTGTCCACGACCTGTTCGCCGCGCAGGCCGCCCGCACCCCCGACGCGCCCGCGGTCGTGCACGAGACGGGGAGCCTCACCTACGCCGCGCTCGACCGGCTCTCCAGCCAACTCGCGCACGCGCTGCGCCGCAGGGGCGTGGGTCCGGAGTCGCGCGTGGGCGTCTGCCTGCGGCGCACCCCGCGCGCGCTGGTGGCCATCATCGGCGCGCTCAGGGCCGGTGCCGCCTACGTCCCGCTCGACCCCGCGCACCCCGTCGAGCGCATGGGCTTCATGCTCGAGGACGCGCGCGTGCGCCTGGTCCTCACCGAGAGCGAGCTGGCCGGGCGCATCCCCCGCGGGGTGGAGACCCTCGCGTTGGACTCCGAGAGCGAGGTCCTTGCCCGCGAGCCGGAGACGGCCCCGGAGAGCGGCGTCACCCCGGACAACCTCTCGCACGTGATATTCACTTCGGGCTCCACCGGCAGGCCCAAGGGTGTAATGGTCCAGCACCGCGGCACGGTGGTCCTCCTGCACTGGCTGCGCGGCCTCGTGCCGGCCGAGGAGCGGGAGTCGGTTCTGGGGGCGACCTCCTTCAGCTTCGACGTCTCCATCGCGGAAGTCTTCGGCACCCTCTGCTGGGGCGGGAGGCTGGTGCTGGTGGAGAACGCGCTGGAACTCCCCTCGGTGGCGCAGCACGACGTGCGCCTGGTGGTGATGGTGCCGACCGCCGCCTCCGAACTGTTGCGCACGGGCGGGATCCCGCGGAGCGTGCGCGCCTTCAACCTGGCGGGCGAGGCGCTGACCGCCGAGCTGGCGCGGGATCTGTACGCGCTGGGCCATGTCGAGCACGTGCGCAACCTGTACGGCCCGACCGAGGACACCACTTACTCGACGTACTCGCGGGTGCAGCGGGGCACGGAGCCGGTCCGGATCGGGCGCCCCGTCGCGGGCTCGCGGGCGTACGTGCTGGACGGGGAGCTGAACCCGCAGCCGGTGGGAGTTCCCGGCGAGCTGTACCTGGCGGGCGTCGGGCTGGCGCGCGGCTACGCGGCGCGGCCCGACTTGACGGCCGAGCGCTTCCTGCCGGACCCGTACGGGGCTCCCGGCGGGCGGATGTACCGGGTGATGGACCGGGCGCGGTGGCACTCCGGCGGGGAGCTCGAATACCTGGGCCGGACGGACCTCCAGGTGAAGGTCAGGGGCTTCCGGATCGAGCCCGGGGAGATCGAGGCGGCGCTGGAGCGGCACCCAGGGGTCCACGAGGCGGTGGTGGTGGCGCGCGAGGACGTGCCGGGGGAGAAGCGGCTGGTCGCCTACGTCGTGCCCGCGGCGGTGGTGGGCGACGCGGAGCTGCGGGGGCACCTGAGGGGGAGCCTCCCGGAGTACATGGTGCCGGCGGCGTTCGTGGCGCTGGAGCGGCTGCCGCTGACGGCGAGCGGCAAGATCGACCGGCGGGCGCTGCCCGTGACGGAGGCGGCAGGCGGGAGCCGGGAGCACGTGGCGCCCCGCACGCCGGCGGAAGAGGTCACGGCGGCGATCTGGGCGGACGTGCTGCACCGGGAGCGAGTCGGTGCGACGGACGACTTCTTCGCCCTTGGCGGGCACTCGCTGCTGGCGACGCGGGTGGTGTCTCGCATCCGCGAGGCGTTCGGCGTGGAGCTGCCCCTGCGGGCGGTGTTCGAGGCGTCCACCCTGGAAGGGCTCGCGGAGCGGGTGGAGGCGGCGCGGCGCGCGGGGGCGGGCCTGCAGGCCCCGCCGCTGCTGCCGGTGCCGCGCGACGGGTCGCCGCTGCCGCTGTCCTTCGCCCAGCAGCGCCTCTGGTTCATCGACCAGCTCCAGCCCGGGAGCGCCGCATACAACCTGCCCATGCCGCTGCGTGTACGCGGCCTGGACGTAGGAGCCCTGGAGAGGGCGCTCACGGCGATCGTGCGCCGGCACGAGACGCTGCGCACCCGCTTCGGCGTGGTGGACGGCGAGCCGGTGCAGGTCGTGGAGCCCCTGGGCCGGGTCCGCCTGCCCGCGGTCGACCTGGCCCGGCTCGACGTGCCCTCCCGCGAGACGGAGCTGGAGCGGCTGGCGGCTGTGGAGGCGGTCCGCCCCTTCGACCTGGCGGCGGGTCCGCTACTGCGCGCCACGGCCGTGCGGCTGGCGGACGGCGACGCGGCGGTGCTCTTCACCATGCACCACGTCGTCTCGGACGGGTGGAGCCTGGACGTCCTGACGCGCGAGGTCTCGGCGCTCTACGAGGGCTACGTGCGCGGGGAGGAGGTGGGCCTGCCGGAGCTGCCGGTGCAGTATGCAGACTACGCGGCATGGCAGCGCGCCTGGCTCTCGGGAGAGGTGCTGCAGCGGAAGATCGGGTTCTGGCGGGAGCGGCTGGCCGGCGCCCCCGCGCTGCTGGAGCTGCCCACGGACCGGCCGCGGCCGGCGGCGGTGAGCGACGCCGGCGCGCGAGCCGCCCTGGTCGTGCCGGCGGAGACCACCGCGCTGCTGCGCGCCCTCTCCCGCCGCGAGGGCGTGACGCCGTTCATGGCGCTGCTGGCCGGCTGGCAGCTCCTGCTGGCGCGGTACTCGGGGCAGCAGGACGTGGTGGTGGGCAGCCCCATCGCGGGCCGGAACCACCTGGAGACGGAGGGTCTGATCGGCTTCTTCGTCAACACCCTCGTGCTGCGTGCCGACGTGTCGGGCGGCCAGGACTTCCGCGGCCTGCTGCGCCAGGTCCGGGAGACCACGCTGGAGTCGTACCAGCACCAGGAGGTGCCGTTCGAGAAGCTGGTGGAGGAGCTCGGCGTGGAGCGCTCGCTGGCGCACACGCCGCTCTTCCAGGTGCTGTTCGTCCTCCAGAACCACGTACGCTCCGGGCCGGCGCCGGGCGCGGCGGGGCCGGACGCGCTCCACGCCGCGAGCGCGCCGGTCAAGTTCGACCTGGCCCTGGGACTGGTCGAGACGGGCGAGGTGGTCGTGGGCTCGCTGGGGTTCCGGCGCGATCTCTGGGACGCGTCCACCGCGGGGCGGATGCTGGAGCACTACGTCCGCGTGCTGGAGGGGGTCACCGCACACCCCGAGCGCCGCCTGTCGGAGGTGTCGCTCCTGGGCGCCGGGGAGCGCGCGCAGGTGCTGGAGGCGTGGAACGCGACGGCCGCCGAGTATCCGCGCGACCGCTGCATCCACGAGCTGGTCGCCGGGCAAGCGTCGCGCAGTCCCGGTGCCGTCGCGATCACCGGCACCGGCGTTCGGGTCACCTACGCCGAGCTCGAGCGCCGGTCCAACCACCTGGCGCACCGCCTCCGCAGGCGCGGGGTGGGTCCGGAAGTGCGGGTGGGGATCTGCCTGGACCGGTCGGTGGAGCTGGTCGTCGGCCTTCTCGGCACCCTCAAGGCAGGCGGCGTCTACGTCCCCCTGGACCCCGGCCACCCGCCCGAGCGCCTGCGGCACGTGCTCGGGGACGCGGGTGTGAGGGTGCTGCTGACCCGGACCCGCCTGCGCGGCCGGCTCCCGGACGCGGCGGCGGAGCTCTTCTGCCTGGACCAGGACGGACACCCGGCTCCGGGAGACGAGGACGCGCCGCCAGAGAGTGGGGTGGGGCCGGAGAGCCTGGCGTACGTCATCTACACCTCCGGGTCCACCGGGGGGCCGAAGGGGGTGATGGTCTCGCATGGCAGCCTCGCCAGCTACCTGTCGTGGATCGGGCGGGCCGTCCTGGGAGAGCGGCCCGTCGCGGTGCCGCTCCTGAGCGGGTGCACCTTCGACGCCTCCCTGAAGCAGCTCTTCCACCCCCTCCTTCACGGAGGCGCGGTGTGGATCCTTCCCGAGGCGGTCCTCGCCGACCCACCCGCGCTGCTGGAGGCTCTGGAGGGCCCCGACGCGGTGGCGGTCAACTGCGTGCCCTCCCTGTGGGCGGCGCTCCTCGACGCGTCCGGCGCCGGGCCGGCGCGGGGGCTGGAGCAGGTGCGGCAGGTGCTCCTCGGAGGAGAGCAGGTGAGCCCGGCACTCGTGGAGGCCTCCGCCGCGGCGTGTCCGCGGGCGCAGCTCTGGAACCTGTACGGGCCCACCGAGGCGACGGCGAACGCCACGGCCGCGCGCCTCGTGCCGGGGGAACGGGTGAGCATCGGACGGCCCGTGGCGAACGTGCGGGCATACGTGCTGGACGCGGGCGGCGAGCCGGTGCCGGTGGGCGTGCCGGGGGAGCTGTGCGTAGCAGGGGCGCAGGTGGCGCGCGGCTACCTGGGGCGGCCGGGGCTCACGGCCGAGCGCTTCCTGCCCGACCCCTTCGGCGGTGTCCCGGGCGGGCGGCTCTACCGCACGGGGGACCGGGTGAGGTGGCTCGACTCCGGCGAGCTGGAGTTCCTGGGACGCGTGGACCAGCAGGTCAAGATCCGCGGCTTCCGAATCGAGCCCGCGGAGGTGGAGGCGGCGCTGCGGGGCCTGGCCGGGGTGAGCGACGCGGCGGTGGTGGCGCGCGGGGACGCGGCTGACGCGGTGCGGCTGGTGGCGTACGTGGTGGTGCAGGGAGAGGTCACGGCGGAGGCGCTGCGCTCCCTGCTGCGGATGCGCCTCCCGGAGTACATGGTGCCCGCGGCGTTCGTGGTGCTGGACGGGCTCCCCCTGAACGTGCACGGCAAGCTCGACCGCAGGGCGCTCCCCGCGCCCCCGCGGCACGGACCGCACGACGGCTACGTGGCTCCGCGCGACCCGCTGGAGCTCGACCTCGCGCAGATCTGGGAGGAGCTGCTCGGCACGGGCACGGTCGGTGTGCGCGACAGCTTCTTCGAGCTGGGCGGCCACTCGCTCCTGGCGGTGCGGATGCTCGCCCGGATCGAGCAGCGGACCGGGAGGAGGCTGCCGGTGGCCGTGCTCTTCGCGGGACCGACGATCGAGGAGCTGGCAGCGGCCGTGCGCCGGGGCTCGACGGGAGGGAGCACGTCGCCGCTGGTCGCGATCCGGCCGTCCGGGAGCAGGCCACCTCTCTTCTTCGTGCACCCGGCGGGGGGAAGCGTCCTCTGCTACATGGCGCTCAGCCGGCACCTGGGAGGGGACCAGCCCTTCTACGGCCTGCAGGCGCGCGGGCTCCACCCGGGCGAGGCCGCGGGCACCTCCATCGAGTCCATGGCGGCGGACTACCTGGACCGGATCCGTGCCGTGCATCCCTCGGGTCCCTACCGCCTCGGCGGGTGGTCGATGGGTGGTGTCGTGGCCTTCGAGATGGCCCGGCAGCTCAGCTCCGGGGGAGAGGAGGTGGACGCCCTGGTCTTGGTCGACGCCGTGATCCCGGCCGGGCGCGCGCCGGCGGACGAGCTGACGCTGCTGCACGGCTTCGCTCTCCACCTGGGTGTTCCGCTCGAGCGGATCCCGGACGCGGAGGCCGCGACCCGCGGGCTGGCCCCGGAGGCCCGCCTGGGGCGCCTCCTGGAGCTGGCGTCCAGGGTGGACGCGGTCCCGCCCGACCTGGACCTCGTAACGATCCAGCGGCTGTACGACGTCTTCCGGGCCCACTCCCTGGCGCTGCGCGCCTACGAGCCGCGGCCATACGCCGGCGGCCTGGTGCTCTTCCGGGCGTCGCAGGGGGGTGGGGCGAGGACCCGCTGGGAGCGCCTCGCGCGCGGGGGCATGGAGGTGCACGTCGCCGGCGGCGACCACTTCACCATGATCCGCGATCCCCACGCCCCCGCCCTCGCCGCGCAGCTCAGTGCCTGCCTGGCCCGAAGGAACGGCCGATGACCTGGGTCCCGCCCCCCCGATCCCCGTTCCACGGCCGGGTGAACACCCCGGTGCCGGGGCCCGTCACCCTCTGCCTGCTGCGTCCATCGGCGGCGTCCTGAAGCGGAGCCTTGACCGCCGGAGATCTCTCCTCCATCCGAAAGGAGCACCCGATGTACAAGATCGCCCTGGTGAACATGCCGATGGCAAGCCTGGCCGCTCCGTCCCTCGCGCTCACGCAGCTGCGGTTCGTGGCGATGAAGGCGTTCGGAGACCGCGTCTCGGTCGAGATCGACTACCTCAACCAGGACTTCGCCCACTACATGACGCCGCCGGCGTACCACGAGCTCAACAGCTTCGAGCACCATCCCACGGGGCTGGCGGAGTGGTTCTTCCGGGAGGCGGCCTTCCCCGGGATCCCGGACAACACAGAGGAATACTTTCGCCGCCACTATCCGCAGCACGATCCGCACAACCGCATGATCAGGCAGTTCGTGCTGCAGAAGCGCGAGGGGCTCGAGGCGCACTTCGACGAGATGATCGACAAGTACGGGCTGGACCGGGTGGACCTGGTGGGCTTCACCTCCATGTTCGCGCAGAACGTGGCCACCCTGGCGATGGCCCGCCGCGTGAAGGAGCGGAATCCGGGCGTGGTGGTCGTCATGGGTGGCGCCAACTGCGAGGCTCCCATGGGGAGGGAGATCGTGGACCACGTCCCCGCCGTGGACTTCGTGTTCTCCGGGCCGTCGCTGAAGAGCTTCCCGGAGCTCGTGCGGTGCCTGATGGAAGGAGACGAAGCCGGGTGCCATCGGCTGAACGGGGTGTTTTCCCGGCGAAACCAGATCCGGCCCGCCGGGTGCTCCTCGAAGAGCGACATGGTCACACTGGGAGGCCCGGCCGCGTTCACGGTAGGTGCCTCCGGTGACGAGCTGGACATCAACGAGCCCGTGGAGCTGGACTACGGGCGCTTTCTCGACATGTACGAGGCGAGCTTCCCGGACGAGCCCCAGCCGGTCCTCTTCTTCGAGACCTCCCGCGGATGCTGGTGGGGCGAGCGAGCGCACTGCACGTTCTGTGGTCTCAACGGCTCCACCATCAACTACCGGGCGATGAAGCCCGAGCTCGCCTTCCGGCTGCTGGATTCGCTCTTCCAGCACGAATCCAGGTGTGCGGAGCTCTCGAGCGTGGACAACATCCTCCCCAAGTCGTACCTGACCGACGTGCTCCCCTTTCTCGACACGCCGTCCAGCATGGAGATCTTCTACGAGGTGAAGGCCGACCTGGCGGAGGAGTCCTTCCGGGTGCTCCAGAAGTCGCGGGTGCTCAAGATCCAGCCGGGGATCGAGGCACTGAACACCTCCACGCTGAAGCTGATGCGCAAGGGCACCTCGGCCTTCCAGAACCTCCAGTTCCTCATCAACTGCCTGCGGTACGGCATCCACCCGTCGTGGAACCTGTTGATCGGTTTTCCCGGCGAGGAGATACAGGTGTACGAGAAGTACCTGGAAGATCTCCCCCTCCTGACCCACCTTCCCCCGCCGAGCGGGGTGTTCCCCATTCGCTTCGACCGCTTCAGCCCCTACTACGACGAGGCCGAGAGCTATGGCCTGGCCCTTCATCCGCTCGACTGGTACGACATGACCTACCCGTTCGGTTCCGACGTGCTGATGAACCTGGCCTACTACTTCTCGGATCACAACTTCGCCGCTCCGTATGCCATGCATGCAGCCAGGATGGTGGCGAAGCTGCGCACCCAGGTGGATCGCTGGACCACGATGTGGAACGACTCCGAAAAGCGTCCGCAGCTCCGTCTCGGAGAGAGGAACGGGGAGACCACCGTGTACGATTCGCGTTCGGGTGCACCGGTGGAGTACTCGATCACCCGAGAGAGCCGCGTCCTCCTGAGCGCCTTGAGCACGGCCAAGAAGCTTTCGGCGCTCACGACGGAGCTCGAGGATCTCGATGTCGCCGCGGAACTCGAGATCCTGCGCGCGCGGGAGCTCATCTTCCATGAGGGTGAACGATTCATGAGCCTGGTGGTTTCGCCACGGGTAGGTCTGAGCGGGCCGGTCGCGCAGATCGACCGGGCGGTGGCGGCGGTGTAGGCCGTTCCGGCGGACCTTCCGCGGAGTGGGGGACCCACGGCACCGCCGCGGCCGGGCCGTGGACTGCCGTCGCCTTCGGTTCTGGATCCCCGGTCCGGCGCGACGGCCCAGCCGAGCCCCGCCTCCGTACGACGCGGGGCTCGACGCGTGCTCGATCACGGGTCCGCGGGCAGGCTTACCTCCGACCTGCTTGCACTGCGCCACCTGCGAGCCGCTCCCGCCTTCTCGACGAAGGTTGTCAAGAATCCCACAGGAGCGGAGCGACGGCCGGCAGCGGTGACGACAACTGGCAGGGATTTTTCGACGCCCATCGACGGCGGGTGCGGCCTGACAAGGGCGAGATCCGGGGTCGCGAGATCTCCCGCTCTGGCGGGGGTAGGCCGCGATCGCCGACGCCGGCCCGCTTCGCGATATCGAAATCCCTCACGGGCGGGGGGAAGTATCGGGCGCACTCGGCCGGTCGTGTCGCGGTGCCGAGGCCCCCGGGGGTACACCTGGCCGGTGAGCTCGACGCACGGCAGGTTGAAGGCTCCGTGCCGGTTATCTCCGCTCCTTCCGTAAGGTTCTGCGTCCCGTCTCCAGTGGGATCACGAAACGTGGAAGTGGACAATCCTCCCAGGAGGTGTGTCCGTGGAACTCGTTCGCCTCGGACACGGCGGAGGAGGCGTTCCTGCCGCGATCAGGGGTGGACGGGGCGGCGCTGATCGAGCTGATGGGGATGTCGCAGGAGGAGTTCTCGCGACGCTTCAAGGGTTCGGCTGTGAAGCGGACCAAGCGGCGGGGGCTGCTGCGGAACGTGGCCGTCGCGCTCGGCAGCTGGGGCTCGCCGGAGGCGGTGCCGGTGCTGACGGCGGCGCTGAACTACGAGGAGCCGCTGGTGCGGGGGCACGCGGCGTGGGCGCTGGGGCCGATCGGGACGGCGGGGGCGCTGCAGGCGCTGCGGGGGAGGGCAGAGGTGAGGAGGACGCCTGGGTGCGGGAGGAGATCGAGGCGACGCTCGCCGAGCGCTAGTGAGAGTCGCGGTGACAGCCCGACGGGTGCTCCGGTGTAGCCCATCAGCCGAGCCAGGGGTTCAGGACCGGTACCCCTCGGTTCCCGCAGTCGCGCTCGTTCCGCGTTACGAGGGTGAGCCCATGGGCTGCGCACGTCGCCAGGAGTAGCCCATCCACCACCGGTAGCTCCCGCCCCACCTTCCGTCCTTCCGCAGCGAGCCGCCCCCACTCGAGCGCCACCCGGTCATCCACCGTCAGCAACCGTCCCGTGAACTGTCGGGGGAGGTCGGTACGGAGCCAGTTTGCGAGCGCCTCCCGCCGGGCCCCCGCCGGCAGAAGTGAGAGCCCCTTCTCGATCTCGCCGAACGTGAGGACGCTCAATGCAAGATCGAGTGGCGATTGCGCCTGCAGCCAGGCCACGACGTTCGGGTCAGGACGGGGCTTCGCCGGCTCGGCGAGCACGTTCGTATCGAGGAGATAGCGCATGCGGGCCGCCGATCAGAAGGAAACGTCTCTTCCCAGGTCTCCGGGACGTTCGAGATCGAACTCGCCGCTGGACAGCGCTTCCGCAAGCGGAGAGTGCCGGAGGAAATCGACCACATCCCCCGGGGCGATCAGGCGCTCGTAATCCTCTGCGCTGACGACCACGACGGCGTCGCGTCCGTTGCGGGTGACGCGCTGGGGCTCGTGGGAGAGAGCGAGCCGGACCACCTCGCTGAACCGGTTCTTGGCGTCTTCAAGCTTCCACGTCTGCATCGGCGCCTCCAGAATCAGTCTGGCACATTCTCCTGTCTAGTCTGGACAGAGTCAATATCGCACCGATCTGCGGGGACTACAAGCCGTGTTCGTCGGAGACGAAAGAAGAAGTGGTGAATGGACAGACCTCCCAGGAGGTATGTCCGTGGAACTCGTTCGCCTCGGACACAGCGGAGGAGGCGTTCCTCCCGCGCGCCGACGTGGACGGGGTGGCGCTGATCGAGCTGATGGGGCTGACGCAGGAGGAGTTCTCGCGGCGCTTCAAGGGCTCGGCTGTCAAGCCGACCAAGCGGCGGGCGCTGCTGCGCAACGTGGCCGTCGCGCTCGGCAACTGGGGCTCGCCGGAGGCGGTGCCGGTGCTGACGGCGGCGCTGAACGACGAGGAGCCGCTGGTGCGGGGGCACGCGGCGTGGGCGCTCGGGCGGATCGGGACGGAGGGCGCGCTCCAGGCGCCGCGGGGGAGGGCGGAGGTGGAGGGGGATGCCTGGGTGTGGGAGGAGATCGAACACGCCTCGGAGGAGGCGGTGGGTGCCTCTCCCCCTTGACCGCGCGATCAGCTCCGACCCCCAGGTCGGCGCGCCCCGTCCCGGGGATACGCTCGACCGCCAACAAATCGCGTAGAGACTGCGCGTCTCGTGCATGGTGCTATTCTTCTCGCAGCGCCTGCATCGGCTGGATCCGGAGCCCGCGCCGCGCGGGACCCCAGGTCGCGAGCATGCCGACGCCGAGAATCACCAGCGCGACGACCGACATCACGATCATCCCGCGCCCGCCAGTCACCTCCCCTCCCGACAGCACGTCCAGGCCGATCGCGACCGCCAGCCCGACCCCCGCCCCCACCCCCAGCTGCCGACCCGCGCGCGCAAACACGCTCGCGAGGATCCGCCGTGGATCCGCCCCGAGCGCCGACCGGATCCCGATCTCCCTCCGTCGCTGCGTCACCGTGAACGACATCAGGGCGTAGATCCCGGCGGCCGAGAGCAGCAGCACGCTCCCGATCAGGAGCCCCAGCCCGAGCGCGCCCAAACGCATCGCCTCCTGGAGCTTCCGGAGCACCGCGTCGAGCGGCTGGAGGTTGCGCGTCTGGAGCGCCGGATCGACCGCCGCGGCCAGGTCGCGCAGCCGCGGCGCGAACACCGCCGGCTCGCCCCGCGTGCGGACGGCCAGGTACAGCGGATACGCGCTCCCGTGTTCGAGCGGCCGGTACACGCGCGCAATCGGCTCGCCCGGCTCCATCGACACGGGCGGGAGATCACCCACCACGCCCACGATCTCGTACCAGCGGTCGCCCACGAGCCCATCCGGCGTCCGCTCCCGTCCGCCGTCGCGGTACCCGCTCGCGAAGCGGATACGCCGGCCGAGCGCGCGTCCGCCGCCGAGCACGTCGCGCACGAACGCGCGGTTCACGACCACGTTCACGGCCGCGGGGCTCTCGTCCCCGGCCTGGAAGGCCCGGCCGGCGAGCAGCGGGAGGCGGAAGGTCTCGAAGAAACTCTCGTCGACGCGGTTGTACTTCACCGGATACGCCTGCTCGGCCGCGACCGATTCCGAGACCACCGTCGGCCCCTCGACCTCGAACCGGATCGTCGGCTCGTCCGCCGCCCTCGCCACCGTGAACGTGGCCCCGAGCACCTCCGGCTCGGATTCGAGCCGTCGCCCCAGCTCCTCGAGCCTGCCCGCGTAGGCCGCGCGGAAGACCCCTTCCTCCACATCCCTCATCATCACGTCCTGCCCCTGCACCTCGCGGTCGTTGACGATGTATCCGGTCAGGTACTCATGCGCGGCGAACCCCGGATCGACCATCCCGTACCGGGCGAAGTCGTACATGAAGAAGAGCGTGGCCGGGAGGATGGCGACGGTGAAGGCGACCTGCGCGACGATGAGGATGGACCAGGTCCGACCGAGCTGCATCCCCGTCGCGCCGCCGAGAGCGCGGAGCGCGGATTCGAGGCGGCTGCCCGTCATCCGCAGCGCCGGGAGAATGCCCACGATGACCGCCGCGAGCGTAGCCAGCGTGATCGCGAACGCCACCGCGCGCGGCGAGAGCGAGAAGTCCAGCCAGTACGGGAGCCCGCCCATCGGGCCAAGGACGTCGTCCATCACCGACTCGATGCGGCCAACCGCGAAGGCCGCGATCGCCAGCCCCAGGACCGCCGAGAGCGCCGACAGCACCAGCCCCTCCGTGAAGAACTGCGTGACGATCCGCCTGCGGCTCGCGCCCAGAGCGCTCCGGACCGTGAGCTCGCCGGCGCGGGTCGCCGTGCGGGCGAACACCAGGACCGCCACGTTCACGGCGATGATGATCAGCAGGAGCGCGATCATCCCCCGCATCGCGGGGATCTCCCATCCCTGCATGTCGTCCATCAGGTGCGGCCCGTACTGCACGACCTTCGGCCGGAGCTGCGCGTGCGAATCGGGGAAGGCGGTCGCGAGCCGGGACCCGACCGCGGTCACCTCGGCCTGCGCCTCCTCGAGGGTCGCGCCGGGCGCGAGCCGCCCGAAGGCCGCGATCACCGGCCCGTCGCCGGGCGCATGATCCGTGGGGTCCAGGCGGAGCGGGACCCAGAGCTGGTGGTTCAGCGGAAATCCGAACCCCTCCGGCATCACCCCCACGATCTCGTGGACGACCGAGCCGAGACGGACCTCGGTGCCGATCACCTCCGGATCGCCGCCGAAGCGCGACTGCCAGAGGTCGTGGCCGATCACTGCAACGGCCGGCGCGCCCTCGATCTCGTCCGCCTCCACGAGCGGCCGGCCGAGGATCGGCGGGGCAGGCTGCATCGAGAACCCCGACGCCGTGATCTCCGCGAGACGCGTCGGCTCCGCCGATCCGCCCGGGACGATCAGGTTGCGCGAGGCAGTGCGGAACGCGCCCAGGACGTCGATCGTCCGGAGCTCATCCTCCCAGACGCCGTAGTCATGGAGGATCTGCCCGGTCTGGTTGTTGATGCGCGCGTCCCAGACCTCCAGCGAAACGACGCGGTCGCCGCCCTCGAAAGGGAGTGGCGCGTTGGCGACGCCGAGACTGGCGTCGAAGATCGCCGCCATCGCGATCGCCACGGCCATCCCGAGCCCGCCGATGATCGTGAGGCCGGGGTACTTCTTCAGCATTCGGAGCCCGAGCCGCGCGTCGAGCGAGAAGCCGTCGAGCCACCCGAAGAAGCGCGCCTCGCGGACCTCCTCGCAGAACTTCTGCACCCCCCCGAAGCGCAGCGCCGCCTGCCGCCGGGCCTCGTCGGCCGACATCCCCGCGCGGAGGTTCTTCTCGATCTCCATCTCCACGTGGAAGGCGAGTTCGTCGTCCAGCTCACGCTCGACCTCGTCCGGGTGGGTGATCGTGCGGAGCCGCTTCCTCCATCGGTTCGTCCAGCGCATCGGAGTCCGCTCCGGTCAGGTGGTCTTCAGGATGAGGTCGACCATGTCGACGTATCGCCGCCAGCTCTCCGTCTCCGCGCCGAGCGCGCGACGGCCGGCGGGGGTCAGCTCGTAGTACTTCGCGCGGCGGTTCTCCACCGTGTGCCGCCACTCGCTCTCGACCCAGCCCTTCTCCTCCAGGCGCTGGAGCGCAGGATAGAGCGAGCCCTGACCCACCCGCAGGGCGTCGAGGGAGAGCTGCTCCAGGCGCTGGCTGATCGCCCACCCGTGCATCGGCTCGAGGGACAGCGTCTTCAGGATCAGCAGGTCCAACGTGCCGCGCAGTACGTCGTTGGGCGCGGATGGGGAGCTCGATGCGCGGGGGTCCGCCATGCAGGCCTCGGAGTGGGAAGTGTCGTCTTCCGACACCAGTATGCGTGGGGTGTTGTCGGAAGTCAACAACAAAGGCTCCGGCATCCGGGACCCTCACACCGGGCTCGGCGTGCTTGACCACGGCACGACAGCAGTCCGTCGGAGCCGCTGGTTGGCACCGGTCCTGCTCCCGGAGTGTTGATCGAGCCCTACGTGACCTCCAACAGGCGAGCAATGGACCAGCGGGAGAAGATCGACGGATCCGCGCATCCCGACCCGAGTGCGACGGGCGCACCCGGCGAGCTGAGGGGAGAGCGTCCCGGAGTGCCTGGCCGGGAGAGCCAGGAACGCGAGGCGGCGTGGCACCGAGGCAGGGCTCGCGCTGGAGAGTCGGGTGCGAGCCCGCAGGAGTCGGACCGTCCGCGGCAGGGTCTGCCCGGGCGTGGCGTGGCGATGCGGATGTTCGCCGCGCTCGCGGAGAACGTGCGCGACTACGCCGTCTTCCTCCTGGACCCGGACGGGATCGTCATCTACTGGGGCGAAGGGGCGCGCCTCATGAAGTGGTGGACCGCGGACGAGGTCGAAGGCGCCCACCTGCGCGCCATGTACCTCGACGGCGGCTCGGAGGACGGAACCGCCGAGGAGCACCTTCAGAGCGCGGCCGAGCGGGGGGAGTACACGGGCGAGGGACAGCGCGTCCGAAGCGACGGCTCCACCTTCTGGGCCGGGGTCGCGCTCACGGCCCTGCGCGATGCGGACGGCACCCTGCTGGGCTTCGCCAAGGTGACTCGCGACCTGACGGCGCGCCATGCGGCCGAGGCGGCGCTCAGGGCTGCGAGCGAATCCGCCGAGGCACTGAGGGCAGGGCAGGAGGCGAACCGGAGCAGGGCCGAGTTCCTGACGACGCTCAGCCACGAGATCCGCACCCCGGTCAACGCGATCATCGGTTACGCAGACCTGCTGGAGATGGAAACGGCGGGCTCACTCGCCAGCGAGCAGCGAGCCCACGTCGAGCGCATCCGATCGAGCGGCAGGCACCTGCTGGGGCTGGTGAACGACACGCTGGACCTCTCGCGCATGGAAGCGGACCGGATGCCCTTCGGCGGGGCGGTGGAACGGATCGGACCTGCGGTGGAGGGCGCTCTCGCGCTGGTGGAGCCGCAGGCGAAAGCGAAGACGCTTCGCCTGGCGAACGAGATCTCCGGGTCCGCCGCCGATACGCCCTACTATGGAGACGAGGAGCGGGTGCGGCAGATCGTGGTGAACCTGCTCGGGAACGCGGTCAAGTTCACGCCCGGGGGCGGGCGGATCACCGTCAGTGCCGGGACGGCGGAGCATGCCTCGCCGGAAGCCGACCTGAAGGGGCCGGGGCCGTGGGCGTGGATTCGCGTCGAGGACACGGGGCCGGGGATCCCACCGGAGCGGCTCGCGGCCATCTTCGAGCCGTTCGAGCAGGCTGACATGTCCGGGGGCCAGCATGGCGGGAGCGGGCTCGGCGTTACCATCAGCAGGCGGCTGGCGCGCCTCATGGGTGGCGACATCACCGCGCGAAGCGAGGTGGGCCTCGGAACGAGCTTCTTCCTCTGGCTTCCCGCGGTGGGGAGCATGGCGCGCCAGCCTCGCCCGGAGGCCTCGCTCGACGGCGCAGCCGCCACCGAGAACGAGCAGGCGAGGCCCGGTAGCCGCCCGCACCCCGAAGATACGGATCGGCAGGATACGAGCCGCGCCCAGAGGACGTTCCTGGCCGAGGCCAGCCGGTGCCTGGCCGATTCGCTCGACTACGAGACCACACTCGAGACCGTCGCCGGGCTCGCTCTCCCTCTGCTCGGCTCCTGGTCCATCGTGGACCTCGTGAGTCCCGACGGCTCGGTTCGGCGGCTCTCCATCGTCCACGCCGATCCCGCGCAGCAGGCCATCGCGCGGGAGCTGAAGGAGGGCTGGCCTCCTCTCCGTGACGACCCGATGGGCGTCCCCGTCGTCGCACGCACCCGGCGCGCGGAGGTCGTCCCGGAGATCACCGAGGCGTTCCTGGTGAGTGTCGCCCGTACCGAGGAGAACCTGGCTCGACTCCGCGCGCTGGGGATGTCCTCGCTGATCACCGTTCCCATGTCCGCTCGAGGGCGGGTGCTCGGGGCGATCACCTTTGTCACGTCGTCCGCAGGCCGCCGGTTCGACAAGGCCGACATGTCGGTCGCCGAGGATCTGGCCGCGCGGTGCGGGATCGCGATCGACAACGCCCGTCTGCACCGCGCGGCGCTGGCACTGGTCGAGGCTGAACGCGCGAGTGCTCGGAAGGAGGCCGAGGAGCAGATCAAGACCGAGCTCCTCGCGACCGCCAGTCATGAGCTCCGCACGCCGCTCAACATCATGGCCGGGTACCTGGAGCTTCTGACCATGGAGATCGCGGGCCCGCTGACCACCACCCAGAAACATTACGTGGAGCGAGTCCGGGCCGGCGAGAAGCAGCTCCTGCGCATCGTGGAGGACATGCTGAACTTCGTGCGCCTCCACGAGAAGAAGGTGGAGTACCACCTCGACGACGTGGGTCTTTGCTCGGTTGTCGAGGACGCATCGGGAGCCTACCGACAGAGCTTCGAGGAGAATGGGTTGGAGCTCGTGACCCGTTGCGAACCCGGTGTTTGTGCGCATGCGGATCCGGCCAAGGTCTGGCAGATCCTGATGAACCTGCTCTCCAACGCGCGTAAGTTCAGCGAGGCCGGCGGCGAGGT
The DNA here is from genome assembly GCA_035936415.1 of Longimicrobiaceae bacterium. NCBI lineage: Bacteria > Pseudomonadati > Gemmatimonadota > Longimicrobiia > Longimicrobiales > Longimicrobiaceae > Longimicrobiaceae bacterium. Next base: position 26,228 of record DASYWD010000169.1, on the reverse strand, counting down.
GGCGGTCGAGTGCAGGATGGATGGAGATCGGCCGACGATTCGGGTCCGTGACACCGGGCAGGGCATCCCGCCCGAGAAGCTGGACTCCGTGTTCGAGCCGTTCGTGCAGGGAGACGGGAGCCTCACGCGTCCTGCGGAGGGGATGGGACTTGGCCTCTCAGTCAGTCGGCAGCTTGCGCGAGACATGGCGGGCGACCTCACGGTGGAAAGCACCATCGGTGTGGGCTCCACGTTCGTCCTGTCGCTCGCGCCGGTCCAGGAGAGCTGAAGGGAATCTCAAGGCCCTCCTCCTGCTCCGCCGGATACCCCGGGCGGTGCCGACTTCGGGAGCCGGAGCGTGAAAGTGCTCCCCACCCCCAGCTCGCTCTCGACGGACAGCTCTCCGCCGAGCAAGAGCGCCAGCTTGCGGCTGACGCCGAGACCCAGGCCGGTGCCCTGTTCCCTTCGCGTCAGGGAGGGATCGACCTGCTCGAAGGCCTCGAAGATGGTCTCCAGGTGCCTGGGGGCGATCCCGCCCCCCGTATCACGGACCTGGAAGACCACGCCACCGCCCGGCGCGGGTTCGAGCTTGAGCGCGACTTCACCTCGCTCCGTGAACTTGATCGCGTTGCTCAACAGGTTGAGGAGGATCTGTCTCACCTTCCGGGCGTCAGTCTCGATCGAGACGCGGTCCTCCGGCACGCTGACCAGAAGCGCCAGCCCCTTCTTGGCCGCGAGTGGCTCGACGACCGTGGCCGCCTCCCGGGCGAGGTCGGCGGCACTCACCGGTTCGAGCCTGAGCTCCTCCTTGCCTGCTTCGATGCGAGCGTGGGCCAGGATGTCCTCGATGAGGCCCAGCAGGTGCCACGCGCTCTTGCCGATGCGTTCCACCTGCCTCCTGGGAGTTTCCGCGAGCGGGCCGGAGATCCCATCGACCAGCAGGTCGCTGAACCCGATGATTGCATTCAACGGCGTTCTCAGCTCATGCGACATGACGGCCAGGAATTCGCTCTTCGCGAAGTTCGCGGCTTCGGCCTCGTGGCGGGCCCGGCCCAGCTCGATCATGAGGTCTCGCACCTCGCACTGGCGCGCGCGGGCCTGGAGCAGGGAAGTCATCAGGGAGATCAGAGCCGGCGCGCGGATGGGCCGCTCGAGGACGACGATGCTCCGGCCGGGCATGAGCTTGGCGAAGTACCGGAACCAGGTCGCGGTGCGCTCCAGGTCGGCGACGAACACGGTGACCGGCAGGTCCGACCAGTCGGGTTGGGCCTGGAGTGCCGCGGCAAACTTCCGAGCGTCGGCCTCGGCCGAGATCGCCTCCTCGAGGAGTAATGCGGCGCCGGCGCCATGGCCGATCTCGGTGCACAGCTCCCCCATGGTCGCGCAAACCTCGCAGGCGAACCCTGCTCTCTCGAGGATGTCGCGGGCGAGCGGGGCGGTCCGCCCGATCGGCGCCAGGATCAGAATGCGTCTCTCGACCGCACTTCGATCTGTGGTCACTACCGGGGATACCTCGGCGAGATGTCCCTCGTCGGTCACGATCGCCTTACCTCGGTGTCCAGGGGCGCAGGATTCCCCGTGAGGAGGCCCCGGAAGCCGCGGAGCGGATCACCGACCTGGATGCCTCCTCCGGTGATGATGAGCTCCCGGATCATCTTCTCGTGGTCGCCATATCGCTTCTTGAAGACGGAGAGCGCGCGCCGAATCTCGCCGTTGGTCTCGAAGTGGCGAAAGAGGAGCACCGCGTCCGCGAGGTAGCTCACGTCGATCGGGCCGGCCAACGTCGAGCCGACGATCCCGTGCTGGGCGACCACCAGGATCGTGAGAACGCCCTGGCCGCTCAGGTAGTGCAGGAGGTCGTGCATCTGCGTGAGGAGCATCTGCTCGTCCGGCATTGCGCTGATGTAGCCGGTGAGGCTGTCGATCGTGACCACGCGCACGCCCCGATCCTGCACCTGCTGTCGCACATGCTCGGCGAACTCGCCCGGCGAGAGCTCGGCCGTGTTGATCGGGCGGATCAGCATCATGCCGGAGTCGATGTAGGAGCGGACCGGCATCCCCAGGCTCTCGGAACGGCGGATGAAGGTCTCGGGCCGCTCTTCGAAGAGAAAAGCTGCGGAACGCTCGCCGCGCTCCGCCGCCGCACTGGCATACAGGGTGGCAACCGAGCTCTTCCCCGCGCCGGAAGGACCGACGAAGAGGCAGGAGGTCCCTTCGGCGAGCCCGCCGCCCACCAGCTGGTCGAGCATCTCGACCCCGCTCTCGAGGAGCTTTCCCTCGTGGGCGCTCTCCTCGCCCGGCAGGAGGCGCGGGAAGACGACGAATCCGCCGGTCTCGATGCGGCAGTCGTGCAGGCCCTCGCCGTAGCCCATCCCCCGCATCTTCAGCACCCGCAGGCGCCGCTGTGCGTTGCCGAAGCGGGTCAACGTGTGATCGAGGAGGATCACGCCGTGGGCGATGTGCTCCATCTCGCGCGTTCCACGCAGCTGCGGCTGCGTATCGAGGAAGATCACCGTGGCGCCGGAGTCGGCGAACAGCTCCCTCAGGGTGAAGATCTGTTGCTGGAAGCGGGTCGGATCGTTGGCGAGGAGGCGGAGCTCCGCGATGGCGTCGAACACGACCCGGCTTGGACGAATGCGCTCGACCACCTCCAGGACTTCCTCCATCACCTCCGTGAGCTCCACGTCGCCGGTCGGGAACAGGGCCTGATCCGCGATGGCGGCCTGGGCGGTGCCCGGCCCCTTGAGCTGATGGACGTGGATTCCCTCCAGGGACCAGCCGTGCGACGCGGCGGTGTCCTGGAGGTCTGCTTCGCGCTGCGTGAGGGTGATGAAGAGGCCCGCCTCGCCCAGATCACGGCCCGCAAGCAGGAACTGGAGGCCGAAGGTCGTCTTGCCGGTGCCGGGCTCGCCCTGGACGAGGTAGATCTCCCGCTTCGGTAGGCCGCCCTCGAGGATCCGGTCCAGACCCTCCACCCCGGTGGGGATCCTCTGGCTACGCCGCGCCGTCAGGGCGCCAGAGCGTCCGGAGTGATTCGAGCCTTCCACCATCTCGTCTGGTTCGCGGTCGCCATGCATTCGCTCACTCTGGAAAAAAGCCGCAGAGGCCGGTGTATGCGTGCATCTGCCCTACCGCGCTGGCGGATTCCCGGCAGGCGGTAGATCGTGCCTCCAGCGAGGAAGATGCATGCCAGAGCCCGACTCCAGTGGAGCCGGACCTCCTCGATCCGCCGAAGTTGTTCTGTTTCTCCGGTTGAGAGCGGGACCACAAAAGTGGTGAATCGGCAGGTCTCCCAGGAGGCATCACTATTGACCATCCGGACAATATAGGGTAGATTTATTTACCATCTGATCAATAGGAAGCGCGATGCGGGTAGAGCTCCGCCAGGAACATCATACGCTGATCGCGGGGCTGGCCGGCGATTGGGAGCTGGGGAACCCGACGCCGCGCTTCGACCGCCTCGTGGATGGCCGGGCGCCCGGGCACCCGCCGCGGGCGCTCGCATTCGAGACGGCGGAGCTGGGCAGGTGGGACAGCAGCCTGCTCACCTTCCTGCTGCAGGGCATGAACTACTGCGAGGCCCACGGCCTCGAGTTCAGGGAAGACGGCCTGCCGGAGAGCATCGCTCGTCTCCTGGCGCTCGCCCGGGCCGTGCCGGAGAAGGTCGCCGTTCGCGAGGAGACCGGATCGTCGTTCCTCGCCCGGCTCGGGACGAAAGGGCTCGCCTCCTTCGACGCCTTCCTCGCATCCGTCGCATTCTTCGGCCAGGTGGCCGAGAGCGCCGGGAGGCTGGTTCTCTTCCGAACGCGGCTGCGCTGGCGCGACTTCTGGGTCGTGGTCCAGTCGAACGGCTCGGGCGCTCTCCCCATCGTCACGCTGATCAGCTTTCTCGTGGGGCTGATCATCGCCTTCCTGGGCGCGGTCGTCCTGCGGCGGTTCGGGGCGGGCTACTACGTGTCGTACCTGGTCGGCTACGGGATGCTGCGGGAGATGGGCGCGCTGATGACGGGGATCATCATGGCGGGCCGGACGGGCGCCGCCTTCGCCGCCGAGCTCGGAAGCATGAAGATCACGGAGGAGATCGACGCGTTCGAGACGCTCGGGCTCTCGCCCGTCGACCACCTCGTGCTGCCGCGGGTGCTGGGCCTCTTCGTGATGATGCCCGTGCTTACCGTCTACGCGATGTTCGTCGGCATCGTCGGCGGGCTGCTCGTCTCGGTCACGCTGCTGGACCTCACGCCCACCCAGTTCATCGGCGGCCTGCTGACGCCCGTCACGCTCGCCGACGGGCTGCTGGGGGTCTTCAAGGGAACGGTCTTCGGCCTGATCATCGGCATCGCGGGCTGCATGCGGGGAATGCAGACGGGGAGCGACGCGGGAGCGGTGGGAAGGGCCGCGACGTCCGCCGTGGTCACGGGCATCACCCTGATCATCGTGGCCAATGCCGTCATCGACTGGATCTCTGCCCTCGTGGGAGTCTGAGGTCGAAATGAATGAGACAGCCGCGATCGAAGTCAGGGACCTGACGATGGCGTACGGCGGCCGTGTCGTCATGCGGGACCTGAGCTTCCAGGTCCGGCGGGGGGAGATCTTCGTCATCATGGGCGGGAGCGGCGGCGGCAAGAGCACCCTGCTGAAGCACCTGATCGGCCTGAAGAAGCCCGCCGGGGGAGCGATCCTGTTCGACGGCGAGGACTTCGGAGAGGCCGACGAGGCGGCCCGGAAGGGGATGCTCCGCCGCATGGGCGTGCTCTACCAGAACGGCGCGCTGTGGAGCGGGCTGACGCTGGCCGAGAACGTGGCGCTCCCGATCGAGGAGTACACGGAGCTGCCCCCCGCGGCGATCGCCGAGGTGGTCTCGCTGAAGCTCGCGCTGGTCGGGCTGCGCGGCTTCGAGTCGTACTACCCCGTCGAGATCAGCGGCGGGATGCGCAAGCGCGCCGCCCTCGCGCGCGCCGTGGCGCTGGACCCGGAGGTGGTCTTCTTCGACGAGCCTTCGTCCGGCCTGGACCCGATCACCGCGAGCCGCCTCGACGACCTGATCCTGCAGCTGCGGGACAGCTTCGGCACCACGATCGTCGTGGTGAGCCACGACCTCGACAGCATCTTCAAGATCGCCGACCGGGCGGTCTTCCTGGACATCGAGCAGAAGACCATGACGGCGCTCGGCAATCCTGCCGACCTGCGGGAGAACCCGCCGAGCGAAGAGGTGCACCGGTTTCTCACACGCAGCGGCGACGTCGAGGGACGCTCCGCCTCCGGACGCACCCGAGAAAGGATGTCCCTATGAGCATTCGCGCCAATCCGACCGCCATCGGGCTGTTCATGATCGGCGGCATCATCCTGGCGGTGACCGGCGTCGCGACGCTGGCCTCCGCCTCCTGGTTCGAGAAGCAGACGATCTTCATCAGCTACTTCGGGGAGTCGGTGAACGGGCTGGAGGTCGGCGCACCGGTGAAGTTCCAGGGTGTGCCGGTCGGCCGCGTGACGAACCTCCACATCCAGATCGAGCTGAAGGACAAGACCTTCCAGGTGCCGGTGCAGTACGAGATCGACCTCACCCGCCTGACGTCGGTGGCCGGCACCTTCGTCCAGCTGGACGACGAGCGTGTGCTGCGCCAGCAGATCAAGGACGGCCTGCGGGCCCAGCTGCAGATGGAGAGCATGGTCACCGGCCAGCTGTACATCGAGCTCGCGTACCGCCCCACCGCGGCGGCGCCCGAGCTGGAGCGGCGGCCGACTCCCTATCCGGAGATCCCGACGAGCCCTTCGCTCCTGGCCGCGTTCGGGACCCAGGCCGGCAGCATGGTGGGAGACGTGCTGAAGATCCTGTTCCGGGTGAACGAGATGCTGGAAGAGGTGAACATGGAGGAGCTCAACCGGTCGGTGGTCGCATCGGCCGGGGCCGTCGAGCGCCTGGCCGAGTCGCCGGGACTGCAGACGGCACTCGCGGACGCTCCGCAGATGACCGCGCAGCTCACCCGCACGATGGCCGAGATGGAGTCGCTGGCCGCACGGCTCGGCGCGACGGTCGATCCGCTCCAGCTCCAGCTGGCGGGCACCAACTCGGAGATGGTGCTCACCCTGCAGGCGGTGCGGCAGACCATGGAGGAGACGAGGGGCCTCATCTCCCAGGATTCGGGGGTGGGCTACCAGATGGAGGAGGCGATGGCCAGCATGGCCGCTGCGGCGGAGGCGCTGCGCGCGCTCGCCGTCACGCTGGAGCGGAATCCCGACATGCTCATCCGCGGGAAGCGGCCGAGCGAGAACTAGGATGCGGTACGCAATGAAAACGACGCGCCTGATCGTCCTCTGCGCCCTGGCGGGCCTGGCGGGGTGCAGCCTCTCCCACGGAGAGCCGCCCCAGCGGCACTACGTGCTGGGGGGAAACCGGGTGCAGGGGAGCGAAGCGCCGCGCCCGGGTCTCGCCGGCCTCACGGTCGGAGTGCGGCGGCTGCAGCTCGCCTCGTACCTGGAATCTCCCTCCATCGCGGTTCGCCGGGGACCCCAGGAGATCACGTTCGCCGAGTTCCACCGCTGGGGCGAGCCTCTCCCCGGGGGGATCAGCCGGGCGGTCGCCGGCTACCTGACCGCGGGGGCGCCCTTCCGCGCCGTCGACGTCGCGCCGTGGCCGCTCCGGGAGAAGTACGATCACCTGATCCAGCTCCACGTGTCGCGCTTCGAGGGCGTGGCGCCCGCGGACCCCGCGGCGACCGGGGGGGAGGCCCACCTGCTGGCCACCTGGGAGATCATCCGGCAGCGGGACGGGGAGGTGCTCGCACGGGGGACCACCGACTACCGGAAGGACGGGTGGCGGGTGGGGGACTACGCCGGGCTCGTCGCCCTGCTCGACGCCGGACTGCACGTCCTTTCGAACGACCTGATGACCAGCCTCGAAAAGCTCGGCGCCCCGTAGGCGGTCACGACCGAACCCATCAGCCCCGAGCGACATGCGCCTGCGGAACCTGGAGAGCCGCGTCTTCGTCTCCCTCGTGCTCGTCACGACGGCGTTGTTCCTGTGGATGGTCCGGGGCTTCCTGCTGCCGGTGTTCTGGGCGGCGGTCTTCGCCATGCTCTTCCAGCCGCTCTTCCTGCGCCTCCTGGTCCTTCTCGGGGGACGGCGCAGCTTCGCGGCCGCCGGCAGCACGCTCGTGGTCGTCGTCGCCGTCCTGGTCCCGGCCGGGCTGCTCGTCGGGGCCCTGGCGCAGCAGGGGCTCTCGGTCTACCAGCGCATCGCGTCGGGCGAGATCAACGCCGACGCCGTCGTCCACTTCGTCGAGCGCTCCCTGCCGGCGCTCACCCGCGTGCTGACGCGCTACGGGGTCGACGTCGAGCGGGTGCGGGATTCGCTCCAGGGCGCAGCGGGGTCGGCCACGCGGTACGTCGCCGGGCAGGCCCTCGCGGTGGGGCAGAACGCCCTCACCCTCGCGATCCTCTTCGGGCTGATGCTCTACTTCCTCTTCTTCTTCTTCCGGGACGGGGAGCGGATCGTACGGGCGCTCATCCGCGCGATCCCGATGGGAGACGAGCGGGAGGAGCGGCTGTTCCGGAAGATCGCGGAGGTCTCGCGGGCGACGGTGAAGGGGACGATCGTGGTGGCCGCGGTGCAGGGCGCCGTCGGCGGGGTGCTGTTCGCCCTCGTGGGGATCCAGGCCGCCGTGTTCTGGGGAGTGGCGATGGGCGTCCTCTCGCTGCTGCCGGCGGTGGGAGCCGCGCTGGTGTGGGTTCCGGCCGCCGTCTTCCTGCTCGCCACCGGAGCGTTCTGGAAGGGGATGGTGCTGATCGCCGGCGGCACGCTCGTCATCGGGCTCGTGGACAACGTGCTCCGCCCCATCCTCGTCGGGCGGGAGACGAAGATGCCCGACTACCTGGTGCTGCTCGCCACGCTGGGGGGCCTCACCGTGTTCGGGCTCGCCGGCTTCGTGGCGGGACCGGTCGTCGCCGCGCTCTTCCTGGTGACGTGGCAGATGTTCGCCGACGAGTACGCTCCGCTCGACTCCTCGGTGCGATCCGCGGTTCCCACGGCACCTCCCGATCCCCGCGCGGCGGACTCCCCGGCCGCCACGGCCCCTATCCTTCCACGCAGACAGGAGCGTCCCATGGAGCCGCAGGAGAACAAGCAGCTCGCGCTGCAGAAAGCGATCAACGCCCACGAGCAGGCTGCCGCATCGCTCACCGACCTCATGGACGGCCTCGCTGGAGAGACCTACCAGGCCATGCTCGAACGGATCGAGCAGAACATCGTCGGCCTTCGCCGGGTGGCGGCGAGCTCGAAGCCGGGGGACCACGTGTGACCACCCGTCCCCGCGACGACGACCAGAACAGATCGAGTCACCAGCAGGGTGTAGACGGAATGAGACTCGCCGATTTCATCCTCGCGAACCGCGAGCCGATCCTGCGCGAATGGGAGGCCTTCGCACGGACCTGCGCGCCGGCCAGCGGCACCATGGACGTCGACGCGCTCCGGGACCATGCCGATCAGATGCTCACGGTGATCGCCGCGGACCTCCGAACGCCTCAGGACGGCGTCGAGCAGACGGAGAAGTCGAAGGGGCATGCACGGGCCGAGGATCCCGACGCCACGACGGCGGCCGAAGAGCACGGGGCGGGCCGGGCCGACAGCGGATTCACCGTGGAGCAGATGGTGGCCGAGTACCGGGCGCTGCGTGCCAGCGTCATCCGGCTGTGGACGAAGGAGAAAGGTGAGCTGGTTCCCGAGGACGTGGAAGACCTGACCCGCTTCAACGAGGCCGTCGACCAGTCGCTGGCCGAGTCCGTGTCCCAGTACAACCAGGAGCTGGAGCAGTCGAAGGAGATCTTCCTCGCCATCCTGGGCCATGACCTCCGCACGCCGCTGGGGGCGATCTACACCTCCTCCAGGTTCATGCTCGACCTGGACGAGCTGGAGGAGCCCCACCGCACGCTCACCGCGCGCATCGCGGACAGCGCCACGCGCACGATCCAGATGGTGGGCGACCTGCTGGACTTTACGCGGAGCCGTCTGGGGGGAGGCATCCCCGTGGTGCGGACGGAGGTGAACCTGGGGAGGGTCGTGCGCGACGTGGTGGACGAGGTCTCGGCGGCGCACCCGGGATGCCGGATCCAGGTGGACACCCGCGGGGATGAAGTGGGGCAGTGGGACCAGGCCCGGCTCAGCCAGGCGCTGACCAACCTGGTCGTCAACGCCGCCCAGCACGGTGCGGAGGGAGCCGCGGTCACGGTCGAGATCCGTGGCGAGGAGGACCAGGTCGCCGTCCTGGTCCACAACCGCGGAGCGGCGATCCCGCCCGACCAGCTCGACGGGATCTTCAACCCCATGAAGGCGAGGGAACTGCCCGTAAAGGCCGCGGGCAGGGGACCGACCGGGAGCCTCGGCCTGGGGCTCTACATCGCCGAACGGATCGTCAGCGCCCACGAGGGGCGCATCGCGGTGGAGTCCTCCGAGGCGAACGGCACCACCTTCACCGTCTGGCTGCCACGCGACGAGAAGCCGGTCCGAGCAGCGGCAGACGGAGGATGAACGAGGAGCCCGCTCCCACCTCACTCTCCACGTCGAGCTCGCCGCCCATCTGCTGCACCAGCGCATGCGAGATCGCCAGTCCCAGGCCGACTCCCGGGGCCTCCGCCGTGCCCTCGCTGCGGTAGTACGGCTCGAAGATGGCCGCCCGCTCGGCTTCCGCGATGCCGGGCCCGCTGTCGGTCACCCGGATCGCGCCCCAGGACGCCCCGGGCGCGACGTGCTCGGAGGTCGTGACCGTGATGGTGCCGTCCTGCGGCGTGAACTTCACGGCGTTGCCGATCAGGTTCACCAGGACCTGCCGCACGCGGGCATGGTCCGCCGTCACCGTCGCGTCGGCCTGCACGCAGAGCTGCAGCGCCTGGAGCTTGGCGTCGGCAGCGGGGATCAGCAGGTGGACCGCTTCGCGCGCCACGTCCGCGAGGCGGACCGGCTCCGCGCCGACCCGCACGACGCCCGCGGTGAGCCGCGCCATGTCCATGACGTTGTCCAGCAGCGAGAGCAGGTGCCGGCCGCTCATGCGCACCCGGCCCAGGGTCTCGCGCTGGCGGTCGTTGATGGGCCCCTGGATCTCCTCCTCCAGGATCGCGCAGTAGCCGTCGATGGCGCCGAGCGGAGTGCGGATGTCGTGGGCCAGGGTGGAGAGCGCCCGGTCCTTGGCGGTGGTCGCGCCCTCGCTGGCGCGCAGGCGGTCCTCCATCTCCGCGCGGACCTCGCCTCCGAGCCGCGCGTTCTCGATCGCGACGGCCGCCTGGTCGGCGAGCGCGGAGAGCAGGGACTCGTCCGCGGCGGTGGAGGGCTGCCGCGTCGCCACCGCGAGCAGCCCGGTGACCGCGCCGCCCACCACGAGCGGCACGGCGACGAAGCAGTCGTCGGGGACGGCGAGCAGCCCCTGCAGCCGGCCGATCACCTCGTCGTCGAGCGGCGCGCGGAAGCGGGTGACGCGCTCCTCGTCGATGCCGTGCGCGGCGCGCACGTGGAGAAGGCCCCCGGCGTCCCCCAGCATGAGCACTGCGGCCCCGGCATCGAGCAGCTCGGCGCCCCGCTCCACCGTCAGCCGCGTGACCTGCTCCAGCGAGGTGGTGTAGGTGAGCGCGCGGCTGACCTCGGTGAGCCTGCGCAGCTGCGCGAACCCCGGGCCCGCGGTCTCGAAGCCGGACCCGGTGGTCGTCACAGGACGGTCAGGCCGGCCGCGGTGATCTGCACTTCCCGCACCTTGGTGTCGTGCGCGCTGCCGCGCGTCTTCAGGACGCGCAGCTTGCGGCGGGTCCTCTCCTCGCCGTCCACCGTGAGCAGCAGCACGTTGTCGGAAAGGTAGCTCATCGCGTTCTGCATCCCGTCTCCGGCGATCGAGTTGCCCGAGGTCTCGAAGTTCAGCACGCTGGTGATGGTGCTCACCGCGAAGTGCTGCACCAGCGCGTAGAGGTAGTCGTGCAGGCGCTGCGGGTCGGTCGCGGCGCTGGCCAGGTCTCCGAGCGCGTCGATGACGAGCCGCCGCACGCCTCCCTGCTGGATCCTGCGGAACATGTCGACGATGATGCTGTCGATCTGCAGCTCCACCGGCGACGCGTACACCAGGTCCAGCCCCTGCGCCTGCGCCTGCTCCAGGTCCACGCCGAGCCCGCGGATGGTGCGCATGAGCTGCGTGGGGTTCTCCTGGAAGTTCATGTACAGGCTGGGCTCGCCGCGGCGCGCGCCCTCCAGCGCGAACTGGAGCCCGATGGTGGTCTTCCCGGCACCCGAGGGGCCCGCGAGCAGCGTGGTGGTGCCGCGCCACAGCCCGCCGTCCAGCATCTCGTCCAGCCCGCCGACGCCCGTGGAGATCCGCTCGGAGGCCGGCTCGTACCCCTCCGGCATCCGCGGGCTGACCAGCCTGGGATAGATGACCAGGCCGGAGTCGCTGATGCGGAAGGCGTGCGCCCCCTCCAGGTAGCGGCTGCCGCGCAGCTTGTAGACGCGGAAGTACCGCTCGTCCCGGTTCCCCAGCCGGCGCCGCGACAGCTCCACGATCCCGTCCGCGACGGCGAACTCCGGGTAGCGCAGGATGTCGTCCTCGGTGTATTCGCCCAGCAGGAACGCCGTGGTCCCGTACGCCGTGAGCAGCGCCGTCATCTCGTAGACCATCCGGCGGCGCTCGGCCGGCTCCGGCGCGAGGTCGTGCACGGCCTTGAAGGAATCGATGACGATGACCTTGGGCGACAGCGTCTTGATGGCCTCGCGCAGCAGGGGGATGAGCGCCCCCGCCCCGTCCTCCGCCAGCTGCGGGCCCACGTCCTCGTAGATCACCTGCGTCCCCAGCTTCGTCTCGTCGAAGAAGGTGAACCCCTGCAGGTACCGGACGACCTTCGCCAGGGGCTCGGACAGGGTGGTGAGGTAGAGGATGGGCCGGTCGTCGCCCGCGTTGTGGAAGATGAGCTGCTCGGCGAAGATCGTCTTCCCGGAGCCGGGGTGGCCCATGATGATGTTGATGGAGTCGGCCGGGAACCCGCCCCCCAGGATGTAGTCCGCTTCGGCGTTGCCCACGCTCATCCGCTCGGTGGGCTCACCAAGGTCCTCCCTGGGATCGGTGCGGCGGTCCTGGATCATCACGTCTGGCATTGCTCCTCCATTGCCTCGGATGGCTGCGCCGCGACCAGCTCCTGGACCGCAGCCACGAATGTCGACTCCACGACCGGCTTGCGGAGGAACGCCCTGGCTCCCGCCTCGTCCGCCCGCGCCGCCGCGGCGAGGATGCTGAACACCATCACGGGGATGTCCCGGGTGAGCGGGTCCTCCGCCAGGCGGCGGCAGAGCGCCAGGCCGTCGATCCCGGGGATGAGGATCTCCGTGACGACGAGCGCCGGCCGGGCCGCCCGGGCGCGCTCGAGCGCGTCCGGCCCGCTGTCCGCGAACTCCACGGCGAAGCCGGCCTTCCCCAGAAAGTGCTCCTGAAGCTCCCGGACGTTCCGGTCTCGCTCGGCGATCAGTATCACGCGTTCTTCCGTCTGGTCGATCTGCATCCCACCTCCTCAGGCGGAGCTTGGCCCGACCGGTTCCCGGTGTGGAAGGGCGCGGATGGGAAGAGTTTGTGTGGAGGCCGGCGAGCCCTGCAAACTGCGAGCCCTGCCCGAACGTGGAGCCCCGGCCACGCTTTCCGGAAGGGCGTGGACGGGGAGCGGCGGCGTGGAGCGCGACGAACCGGGCAGACTGCGAGCGCCCGGGGCGTGCGGAGCGGAGGACGGACGGGAGACCCCACCCTGTTGACCAGATGGTAAATAAAAGTTATCATATATTTGACGGATGGTCAACAACTCGCGTGCCCCTCGGGCCTGCGGACGGATCCCAGCCATTGATCGGGAGGAGAAAGCATGCCGGGGAAGCGGGCTTCGGAAGAGGTGCGGCGTGAGCAGATCCTGCAGGCGGCGTTCGAGGTCGCCTCACGGGAGGGGATCGGCAGCCTGACGGTCCGGGCGGTGGCCGCCGAAGCCGAGCTGAGCCACGGCCTGGTGCTGTTCCACTTCCAGCGGAAGGAGCGGCTGGTGCACGAGCTGCTCGAATGGCTGATCGCGACCCGGTCGGTGCTCAACGTCCCGGAGGAAGTCGCCCGCTTCCCGAGGGCGCTGGACCGGCTCCACGCGCTCCTCCAGGAGGAGATGGCCCGGCTTTCGCACCAGCCGCGGCACACCCGGCTGTTCCTCGAATACTGGGCGCTGGGCGCGCGTGACGAGTCCATCCGGGCGCGGATCAGCGCGGAGCTGGAACGGTACCGCGCGGCGTTCCTGGAGATCATGGAGGAGCTTCTCCGCGCCGAGCCCGCGACGTTCGGCGGGGTGACGGCCGACGGTCTCGCCGCCGTGGCGGTGAGCTGGATCCACGGGTGCGCGGTGCAGGCGATGGTGGACCCCGAGCACTTCGACGTCGGCGAGTACCTGGCCGCGGTGCGAGGGATGGTCAGGCAGCTCGCCTGACGCGGCGGACACGTCGGGCTGGAAGCAACCCCTCCGCGGGACCGGCCCTGGCGGAGCTCCCCTCGCGCAAAGGACCGCATGAGCACGCTCAGCACGGACGCCCCGCCGACCGGTGGTCAGCCCACCGCGGCCGATCCCGCTCCGACGGACGCCGGCACCCGGTTCGCCTTCCTGTCGGAGACCAGCCGCATCCTGGCCGACTCGCTCGACGTCGAGACCACCCTCGCGACGGGGGCGGGTCTCGCCCTCCCGCACTTCGGCACCTGGTGCATGGTGGACATCGTCGAGGCGGACGACACCATCCGCCGCGTCGCCGTCATCCACCCGGATCCCGAAAAGCAGCGCCTCGCCCGCGACTTCTACGCGGCCCACCCGCCGGGCCGCGACGACCCGCTCGGCGCGCCGCGGGTGATCCGTACCAGCGAGTCGGAGTTCGTGCTCGCCTACGACGAGGTGCTGGAAGGGATCGCGGAGGAGGAGCACCGCCTGCTCCTGCAGGAGCTGGGCGCGCGGTCGTTCCTCATGGTCCCCATGTCGGCGCGGGGGCAGACCCTGGGCGCGATCACCTTCGTCTCGGACGACCGCCGCCGGTACGACGAGGCCGACCTGCTGCTGGCGGAGGACCTGGGACGCCGGTGCGCGATGGCCGTGGACAACGCGCGGCTCTACGCTGCCTCGCAGGAGGCGCTCCGGGCCGCCGACGAGGCGCGCAAGGCGGCGACGCTCACCGCCCGGCGCGCGGAGGAGCTGCTGGGCGAGGCCAACGTCGCGCGCCACGAGGCGGAGGACGCGGACCTGGCCAAGACGACCTTTCTGGGCACGATCTCGCACGAGTTCCGCACCCCGCTCACGGCCGTCCAGGGCTTCACCGACCTGCTCACGGCGGAGGTTCCGGGACCCCTCAACGAGAAGCAGCATCACCAGGTGGAGCGGATCCGCGCCGCCAGCGACCACCTCCTCGAGCTCATCGAGGAGATCCTCACCTTCGCGCGGCGGCAGGCGGGCCGCTCCGAGCTCCGCCTCCGGGAGGTGGACCTCGCCGGGTTCGTCCGGGACACGGCGGCGCTGGCGGAGCCGCTCGCCGCCGAAAAGGGGCTGCGTCTCCTCGTGAGCATTCCCGAGGGGCCCATCCCCTGTCGGACCGACCCCGGCAAGCTCCGCCAGATCATCCTGAACCTGGCCGCGAACGCGGTCAAGTTCACCGACGAGGGCGAGGTCCGGCTCGACCTGGAGGCCGCAGACGACTCGGTGCTGATCCGGGTCGGCGACACGGGGCTGGGGATCGCGCCCGGACATGCCGAGCGCGTGTTCGACGCGTTCTGGCAGGTGGACCATTCGGCCGGGAGGGTCGGGGGGACCGGTCTGGGCCTGGCCGTGACGCGCCAGCTCACCGGCCTGCTGGGTGGAGAGGTGGCACTGGAGAGCGAGCTCGGCAGCGGAACCGTGCTCACGGTACGGCTCCCGCTCGTGACGCCGGAGCTGGAGGCTCCCCCTGCGGACGGGGCGGCGGAAGTCTCGCACTCCGAGCGGCGGGTACGAGGGCGCCGGGGGGTGCCCCTCCAGGGATCGGGCCCACCCCTGCCGGACACGCCACGGGGCGAGAGGTCCGGGGAGGTCCCGTCGTGAGCACCGGCTCGCCGCCGGCGTCACGTCGCCACGCAACCCCGATCCACGAGAAGAACGCACATGGGTGGCCAGCCGTCCTTCACGGAAGCAATCCGTGCGATCGCGAGTGGCCTGCGTGAGCACGCCCACTCTCATCCCTACCTGAATCGCGCGTCGAGCGAGATCGATCACCTGGGCCGGCAGCTGCACGGGCTCGGCCATGTTCGGGACCGTGAGATCGCCGACTGCCTCACCGCCGCCCTCGGGGAGCTGAGTGCGTCCCACCGGCTCGCCGAGGAGGAGCGTGCGGGGGCGTTGCATCGAGTCGTCTGCCACCTCGACGCTGCGCTGGCGTACGCCGAAGAGGGGGTCGTCTCGACGGCGCCCTGAAGGGGCGCGGCTGCGTCGAACGACAGAAGAGGTGCTTGCATAAGGCGCCATAGTTTGATAACGTGCTCCACTGGGCCCGACTCCGCCCGGTGGGGTGCTTTGTCGTTGGGAACGATCAGGTCCTCCCTCGCAGTGCTCACCCGGGCATCCGGGCTTCACCGGCCCCCACGGGCGCGTGCGCGCGCCGGAACAAGGCGGTACGACCATGGTGGACGTCTACGCGGGGCCCGAGGGAGCCCCGATGCCGCACTCCGTCGAAGAGGCGCAGGCCGCCTGGACGCGGACGCTCGCGCCCTCCGCCCTGCGCGAGATCCTGCCCCTGCTGGCGCGCCCGGGGCTGCTCTCCTTCGCCCTGGGCATGCCGGCCGCGGAGCTGCTTCCCGCGCAGGCGTACCTGCAGGCCACCGGCCAGGCGCTCGCGGCGGATCCGCTCCCCCTGCAGTACGGCATGCCCCACGTTCCCCTCAAGCGCCACGTCGTGGAGCTCATGGCGCAGCGGGGGGTGGTGTGCCGCGAGGAGCAGGTGTTCCTCACCACCGGGGCGCAGCAGGGGATGAGCCTGCTGGCGCGCCTGCTCCTGGACGAGGGCGGGCGGGTGGTGGCCGAGGCCGCCGTCTACGACGGCATCCACGGAGCCATCCGGCCATTCCGGCCCGACCTCCGGACGGTGCCGTCCGACGCGGGCGGGCTGGACGTGGACGCCCTGGAGGCCCTGCTGAGCGAGGGCCCGCGCCCCGCCTTCGTCTACGTCATTCCCGAGGGGCACAATCCCCTGGGGGTGTCGCTGGGCCTGGACCGGCGGCTGCGGCTGGTGGAGCTGGCCCGGTGCTTCGGCGTGCCCCTGGTGGAGGACGACGCGTACGGCTTCCTGCGCTACGACGGCGCCGCGCCGCCGCCCCTTCGGGCCCTGGACGCGGAGTGGGTGCTGTACGTGGGCTCCTTCTCCAAGATCTTCGCCCCCGGCCTGCGGGTGGGGTGGCTGATCGTGCCGGAGCCGCTCATCCCCTCGCTGTCCATCCTCAAGCACGGCAGCGACCTGGACGTGAGTACGCTCGCCCAGCGGTGCATCGCCGCGTTCCTGGACACCGGGGCCCTGCCCGGACACCTGGACGCCGTGCGGGCGGAGTACCGGGCCCGGCGCGGCGCCATGCTCGGCGCCCTGGAGCGTCACTTTCCCTCCACGGCGCAGTGGACGGCGCCCGCCGGGGGCATGTTCGTGTGGGTGCGCCTGCCCGAGGGGACGGACACCGTGGCCTTGCTGCGGCGGGCGGTGGCGAGCGAGCGGGTGGCGTTCGTCCCCGGTCCCGCGTTCTGCGCGCACGACCCGGGGCAGGCTGCCCACTGCATGCGCCTGTGCTTCGCCAGCCTCCCGCCGGAGCGCATCGAGGAGGGGATCGCGCGCCTGGCTCGCGCGCTGGCCGCCGAGGGCCTGGTCGGCTCCCTTCACGATTGACAATTCTCTGTCGGGAAACTATCCATGCATGAGCGTCGATGGGGCCGCACGCGGGCGCCAAACGCGCGCACGCACCAGCGCCAGGCCGTCATTCCTTTTCCGCGCCATCGGCGCACTCAGGAAACCCCTTCTCAGCCGGGACGCCAATGCCTTCTGCAGCCACCCACGTCAGCGAGGTCGTGCCGGCCCTGTCCATCAGGTTCAACAGCATCGTCTATGAGCTGAAGGCCCGCGGAACGGACGTCATCGTGCTGTCCCTCGGTGAGGCGTTCTTCGACATCCCGCTCTTCGACTTCGCGGAGATGCCGATCCCCGAGAGCTACCACTACAACCAGTCGCGGGGGAATCCCGACCTGCGCCGACTCCTGGCCGGGTACTACGGCCGGCAGTACGGGGTGGCCGTGGACGCCGATACGGAGATCCTCGTCACGGCGGGGTCCAAGGCGGCCATCTACATGTCGCTCATGGCGATCCTGAACCCTGGCGACGAGGTGCTGGTCCTGGAGCCGGCCTGGGTGAGCTACTCTGAGCAGGTGAGGCTCTGCCACGGCGTTCCGGTCATGGTGCCCTACCACCAGCCGGTGTTCGGGCTGGAAGGGTTCATCACCCCGCGGACCCGGGCCGTGATCGTCAACAACCCGAACAACCCCTCCGGCCGCGTCATGTCGCGCGTGGAGCTGGAGCACCTGCACGCCCTGGCCGACCGGTACGACCTCTTCCTCATCTCGGACGAGGCCTACAGCGACTTCCTCCTCGACGACCGCTTCATCTCGTGCGGGGTCCTGGATCCGCAGAAGCGGCACACGATCGTGGTCAACTCGATGTCGAAGAACTACGGGATGTCCGGGTGGCGCATCGGCTACGTGATCGGGAACAGCGGGCTGATCGACGAGGTGCTCAAGATCAACCAGCACCTCATCACCTGTCCCCCGACGATCCTGGAGTACTACCTCGTCCGGCACTTCCACGACGTGCTGGAGATCACCAAGCCGCAGATCGCGGACGTGGTGCGGAGGCGGTGCCAGATGGCGGACTTCATGGAGGAGCTCGGCATCTCCTGCCTGCCCGGAGACGCCACCTTCTACCTCTTCGCCTCGATCGAGCCGTCCACCCTGGATTCCATGGAGTTCTGCACGCGGCTCCTGCGGGACCACCACGTCTGCGCGGTGCCCGGAATCGGGTACGGCACGTCGTGCGACCGCTACATCCGGATTTCCGTGGGGGCGGAGGACGCCGAGCGGGTGCGCGAGGGAATCCGGCGGATCCGGGGGCTGATCGACGCGACGTCTCCGGTTCCGTCCGAGGTGGTGGACCTCGTTCCTCTCTGACCGGCTGCCCCGAGGGGTCCGGCGGGCGATGCGGCTCGCTCCGCCCGGGGGGGGGCGCTCTCGCCCTGGGGACCAGGGGAGTGTACGCCAAGCGCGAGGAGCAGAACCCGACCGGCAGCTTCAAGGCCCGGGGGCTCTCGGCCGCGGTGTCCCTGCTGGTGGAGCACGGCGTCCGGAAGGCCGCCATCGGCTCGAACGGTAACGCGGGGAGTGCTCTGGCGGCCTATGCGGCGCGCGCGGGTGTCTCCGCGCACGTGTGCCTGCCGGAGGACTGTCCCGGGCTGATCGTGGACGAATGCCGGCGCTACGGCGCCCAGGTGTGCCTGGTCAGGGGGCTGATCCACGATGCCGGCAGGCTGATCGACGAGGGGCGGGAGGTCGAGGGCTGGTTCAACGTGGGCACGCTGCGGGAGCCCGGCCGGGTCGAGGGGAAGAAGACGATGGGATTGAGCGGCGGGACCGCCGTGGCCGTCTCCCGGGAGGAGATCGAATCGGCCCAGGCGCGGTTCGGCTCGCTCGGGCTCTCCTCGTCCCCGGAGGGCGCGGCCACGCTCGCGGGGCTACTGCGCCTCCGGGAAGACGCCTGGATCCGGCCCGGCGACGAGGTGGTCCTCTTCAACACCGCCGGGGCGACGAAGTACCGCCCGTGGACCTCTCCGGAGCGCATCCCGGTGGTCACGGACTATTCGGACTACCGGGACCGGGTCGCCCGGCGCCGGGGGCCCGAGCAACACACACCTGCGATGCCCGCTTGATCCGCTTCAGCCGTCTCCGGAACCACCGGGGGGAGGAGCTTCCTCCGCTCACGCAGCAGCTCGCCGCGTTCCGCTACGTACCCCGCTTCCTGGCGCTGGTGTGGAGGACGCAGCCCGTGTACGGGACCGTGATCGTCCTGGTCCGGGTCCTGCGCTCGCTCGGCCCGATCGCGCTCCTCTGGGTCGGCAAGCTGATCGTCGACGAGGTCATCGCCAACGTCGGCGCCGCCGACCCCGATTGGGCGTACCTGGTCCGCCTCGTGGCCCTGGAGTTCGGCATCGCCCTGGTGATGGAGGTGCTCGCCCGGGGCTCCTCACTGCTGGAGGGGCTGATCGGCGACCTCGTTGGCAACCGGATGACGGTCCACCTGATGGAGCACGCGGCGACGCTGGACCTGGAGCAGTTCGAGAGCCCCAGGTTCTACGACTCCCTCCAGAGGGCGCACCAGCAGTCCTCGGGTCGCGTGGCGCTGCTGAGCACGCTGTTCGGCATCGGCCAGACGCTGCTGACCCTGGCCTCGCTGACGGCGGCGCTGGTCGCCTACAACGTCTGGCTGCTGATCCTGGTGGTCGCGGCCGTCATCCCCTCGTTCCTGGGCGAAACCCACCACGCCGCGCACAGCTACTCCCTGTTTTTCCGGTGGACGCCGCAGCGGCGGGAGCTCGAGTACCTCCGGTACCTGGCCTCGAGCACCGCGACGGCGAAGGAGGTCCAGCTGTTCGGCCTCTCGGACTACTTCATCCGCCGGTACCGGCGGCTCGCGGACGAGTACTACGCCATGAACCGGGGCCTCGTGGTCCGGCGCGCGGTGACCGGCGCGGTGCTCACCGGCCTGTCGATGCTGGCGTACTACGGCGCGCTCGGCTTCATCGTCTTCCAGGCGGTGGGGGCGGCCATCAGCATCGGCACGATGACCTTCCTCATCGGCTCCTTCGACCGGGCCCGGGCCCTCGTCTCGGGGGCCCTGCTGCAGGGGGCCAGGATCTACGAGGAGAGCCTGTTCCTCCACGACCTGTACTCGTTTCTCGATCTGCGCCCCAGGCAGGCGCGGCCGCGCGATCCGAAGCCGCTGCCAGCCCCGATCCGCGAGGGGTTCGTCTTCGAGGACGTCGGCTTCCGCTATCCGGACACCGAGACCTGGGCCGTCCGGAACGTCTCCTTCCGCCTCGCGCCGGGCGAGCGACTCGCGCTCGTGGGGGAGAACGGGGCGGGGAAGACCACGCTGGTGAAGCTGCTGACCCGTCTCTACGACCCCTCCGAGGGGCGCGTCCTCCTCGACGGCGTGGACCTGCGCGAGTACGACGCGGTCGAGCTCCGTTCCCAGATCGGCGTGATCTTCCAGGATTTCGTGTGCTACGACATGACCGCTCGCGAGAACGTGGCGGTCGGACGCATCGAGGAGGCGCGCGACCACGACCGGATCACCGACGCCGCCCGGAAGAGCCTCGCCCTGGGAGTGGTGCAGCGTCTGCGCGGCGGCTTCGACCAGATGCTGGGCCGGCGCTTCGACGGCGGAGCGAACCTCTCGGGCGGGGAGTGGCAGAAGATCGCCCTCGCCCGCGCGTACATGCGCGACGCCAGCCTCCTCGTCCTCGACGAGCCGACCGCCGCGCTCGACGCCCGCGCGGAATACGAGGTCTTCGAGCGCTTCAGCGACCTCACGCGGGGGAAGATGGCCGTGCTGATCAGCCACCGCTTCTCCACGGTCCGCATGGCCGACCGGATCCTGGTGCTCGACGGCGGCAGGGTGATCGAGGAGGGGAGCCACGAAGAGCTCAACCTCATGGGGGGACGGTACGCCGAGCTGTTCTCGCTGCAGGCCGCGGGGTACCGCTGACCCGGGGATCGGAGACGGCGGGCGCCGCGGGCGCCCGCGATGGCGGTCCCGGTCAGCTGCAGAGACAACGGTACGAGGCGAACCCCCCCAGGTTCGGGTTCGGGTCCCAGGTGGGTGGCGCGGAGGGGTCGGGCACGAGCTCCTCGAAGGTCTCCAGCAGGGCCTCCAGCGCGATCTGGATCTCGACCCGGGCGATGCTCGCCCCCGGGCAGCGGTGCGGGCCGAATCCGAACGCGATGTGCGGATTGGGCTGACGTTCCGGGGCCATGCAGTGCGGGTGCGCAAAGCTCGCCGGGTCGCGGTTGGCGGCCTCCAGGAAGAGGAACACCTTCTCCCCCCTCCGGATCACGTGGTCGCCCGGAAGCTCCCCGGACAGGTCCACGTCCTCCATTGCGCACCTGGCGAGGTACCGCGTCGGGGTGACGATCCGCAGCAGCTCGTCCGTCAGGCGCCTGGCGAGGCCCGGGTTCCGGCGACTCTCCTCGCGCCACCGTCCCCAGCCGGGGAGCAGAGCGGGAACGCCGTCCCCGAGCAGCTTCTGGGTGGTGACCCGTCCCGCGGCGAACGCCATCATGCAGTTGATCACCAGGTCCTCTTCGTCCTCGAAAACGCCCTCCCTGAGAAACGCTCCGATCAGGTCGTCGGAACGTGCATCCCGCCGGGTGGCGACCAGCTCGCGGAAGTAGTCTCCCAGCGCGGTGATCTCCTGCATGCGGACCAGCAGGAAGCCGCTGGTGACGTTGGCATAGGTCGTCGACCACTGGGCGAGCCGCTCGACCTGCTGCGGATCGCCCGTGGGCACACCGACGACCAGGGAGATCGTTTCCAGCGAGAACGGCATCGCGAAATCCCGGATCAGGTCGAACCCTCCCCGGCGCTTCGCCGCCTCCAGAAGCCGGCAGGCGGTGCTGCGGATTGACGGCAGCATCTCCTGCATCTTGTGGGCGCTTTCACGCAGGATCACCTGCTGGACGCGCCGGTGCCGGTCCCCGTCGGAGAAGATGATCTGCTTCTGGATCGCGGCCTGCAGGAACGACGTCGGGCCCCCCCGCCGCGCACCGTCGTCCCCGAAGCTCAGGTCGGAGGTGTAGCGCGGGTCGCTGAGGATCCTCCGAGCGGCGGCGTGGTCGGTGACGATCCAGCACTTCCCGGCCGCGTCGAAGTAGATCCCGTCCCCCTCCCTGGCCGCGTCGTACAGTCCGTGGGGGTCCTTGTACGCTCGCACGAGCGTCGCGAAATCGGGCTCTCGGTCCTCACCGCGTTGCGGCGTCATCGGGTTCCCCATGCAGGACGAGGTGCGACCGTCCAGGTGAGCGGGCGGTCGGCCGGGCAGGGGCGGCCGCGCGGAGCTCACGGGCCGCCCGGTGCGGGTCGAATTCGGTCCCCGGGGGCGGGGCCGTCGACCCGGTCGAGGCGCGCCAGGATCCAGGGCGCGGCCGTCCACAGCACCGTGAAGGGCAGAGCCACCGGGATCGCCTCTCTGCGCACGGCCGCCACGGCGGCGATGGTGGCGAGCGCGATGACCGTGGAGATCCCGGCACCACGCAGGTGGCGCGGAGTGCGTCCGGCCGCTCCCGCCTCGACCTCGTGCTGCGCCGTCCACTCCAGCAGCCAGCGGCGCGAGACCAGCATCCGGTAGCTCGAGCGGGCAATGGCGTCGAGGGCCACCGCGGCCTCGTACGCCAGGACGGTCACCCGGAAGGCGGTCCTGAGCGCCTGGACCGCCAGCACCCCGGTGGCGGGCCGGCCGCGATTCGGCGCCTCCCCGTTCCGGCCCGTTGAGGGGTGCGCCGGCCGGAGGACTGCCGCGCGGATCGCACGGCCGCCACCCCGCGCGAATCCGAGGAGCATCGGGAGGAGGAAGTAGGAGAGCGCGACCATCGTCCAGACCGCGGGACTGCCCGGCAGGACCGTCCACCCCAGCACCAGGAGACAGAAGCTGGGGAGGACTGCCGTCCCGTCCCGGAGGACGCGCAGGAGCGCGTACCGCTCCCGGATCCCGATCGGGTTCGGCCGCTTCCGGCCGTCGGCGTCGCGCACGTGCCGCCCCAGGATCCAGGGAAGGGCCTGCCAGTGGCCGCGGATCCAGCGGTGGCGCTGCAGGGCGCCCGAGCAGAACCGGGCAGGCACCGCCTCGCTGAGGGTCACGTCGCCCACCCACGCCGTCCTGGCGTAGTATCCCTCGATCTGGTCGTGGCCGAGGACGTGGTTCTCCGGGAGAGCCTGGTCCAGGACCTCCAAGAAAACGTCGGCGTGGTACAGTCCCTTCCCCGCGTAGCGCGTGACCCCCGAGAGGTCGAACTGCGTGTCCGACAGAGGACGCCGCGCCCGGACGGGAGGGAGAGGGCGCAGCCGCAGAATGTGTCTTGCGTACGGGGTCGACTCCCCGGGCGGGACCAGCACGACCGCCGGCTGCAGGATGGCGTATCCCTCCACGACCCTGCCTCTGCCGGGGTCGAAGCGGGGCGCGTTGAGCGGGTGGGCGGCGGTCCGGACAAGGTCGTGCGCCGCCCCCGGCTCCATCCTCGTCTGGTCGTCGAGGGTGATGACGTACCGAAAGGAGCCCGCCGCGCAGGCGCGGCCCAGGTCCCCGAAGATCCACCGGAACGAGGTCTCGGAGCCGCGGCCGCGGATCAGCCGGATCAGCTCCAGGATCTTCCCTCGCTTCCGCTCCCACCCCATCCACGCGCTCTCGGCGGCGTTCCACCGCCGTTCGCGGTGCAGCACGAAGAAGCGGTCTCCGGCTCCGTCCCGGTGCCTCTCGTTCAGGCACGCGACCCCCTCCTCAAGCGACGAGAGGATCTCCTCGTCCCCGGGGAGCCGCTCCGAGTCCGCGTCCCTGAAGTCCGTGACCAGGGCGAAGCGCAGGTTGGGATCGCGGTTCTCCTCGGCGAGGCGCTCCAGGCGTTCGAGGAGCTCCCGGCCGCGCTCCACGCTGCCGAGGATGGTGGGGACGGCGACGAGCGCGCGGTGCTCGTCCGGGATCCCGCCGGAAAACTCCATCCGGGGCAGCTCGCGGACCGGGACGTACCGTCCGAGCAGCATCGGGACGATGGACCTGGCGTTCAGGTAGAAGATCGGGAGCCCGATCAGCCCGGCGACGATCCCGAGGAGCAGTTCGCGTCCGCTGGAGCCGGCGTAGAGGACCGCGCCGCCGAACTGGGCGAGGGCGAGGATGCTGAGCAGGCCGAGGTACCAGCGCACGACCTGGCCGCTGAACAGGGCGCGCTCGAGAACGCCGTACCAGGGGCCGGAGAATCCCAGATCGTCGCGAAAGGCACGGGCTCCCGGGCCGGCCAGGTAGTAGCCGACGTGCGCCGAGGGGTCCCCGGCGGGATGCCGGGCGTGCGCGGCCGCCGCGCGGGCGATCGCGCGCCTCGCCACCTCCTCGGCGGGGATTCCGCTCTCCTGCGACCAGCGCTCTGCGATCGCGCGGTACCACCCGCGGGTCCGCGCGTCCATCCGACCGTAGACCGCGGCAGGGTCCCCGGCGAAGATCCCGTCGATCCCGTGGGCTGGAACGCCGACGGCTGCGGCGAGCGCGGGTGCCTCCGTCTCCGACCCGGCAACACCGTGGCTGAGATTGCCCATGACTCTCCCGTGACCGGGGGTGCGCCGGAAGGGCCCACTCCGGTCCGGAGTGGACGCGCGTTCGATCTCCGTCCCGGCCTACGTCCGGCGAAGCACCTGGGCCGGGTCCGTGGAGGCGGCACGGCGGGCCGGAACCAGGCTCGCGGCGGCGGCCACGGCCAGGACTCCCAGCAGCCCCAGCACTACCACGGGCCCCAGAGGGACCTGCGGGAGGCCGGAGTCGTCGGGGATCGAGTTCACGAACCGCAGGCCGATCACGCTGACCGGCAGCCCTATCGCCAGCCCGACGGTGCTGAGACGGACGCCGTCGGCGATGAACCGCCCGGCGATCTGTCGGGGGCGGGCGCCGACCGTCATCCGAACCGCGATCTCGCTGGCGCGCTGGCCGACCGAGAACGCCACGACCGCGTAGAGGCCGATGGCCGAGAGGAAGAGTGCGAGGAGCGCGCTCCCCAGGAGGCCTCCCGTGGCGGCGCGGAAGGTCTTCCGGCTCTCTTCCTCGATCGCGGCAACGGTCTGGACGTCGGCTACGAGACCGGGCGCCTCCTCCTGCACGGTCCTGCGGATCGTCGGGACGAGCGGCTGTGCGTCGCTCCGGGTCCGGACCAGCAGCCCCGAGGGCGCGGCCGCCGTATCGGGTGCCACGTAGACCGGGTACGGCTTGCGCGAATCCCTCCTGCCGGCGTCGGGGTCGGCCGCCACGCCGACGACCACGAGAGTGGGCGCGACGGCCACGGAGTCCCCGGCCGGCTGCAGCCGCCTTCCCACGGGGTCGGCCCCGGACCAGAGCCGCCGGGCGAGGTCGCCGCCGATGACGACCGGGACCTCCGCGGCGTCCCGCTCGTAGCCGGCGTCGGCCGGCGTGAGCTCCCGGCCGCGGAGGAGGGGGATGCCCGCCACGGAGAAATAGCCCGGCGGGGCCGTGTTCCCGGACAGCCGGACCGGCGCCTGCGGGCCCCCCTGCACGCGGTCCTCCGGATGCACGAAGTAGGACTGGAACTCTCCCGCCGGCTCCGAGCTGAAAGCGGCGGCGGCGACGCCCGGCGTGGCCTCCAGCCGGGCGTGCAGCCGGCGAATCTCCCCCTGCAGTCCGTCGAGCAGCTCGGACCGGGTGGAGCTCGCGCCGCCGGTCGGCATGGCGGGCCGGAGCTGCACGGAGACCAGCTGCTCGGCGAACCGGTTGCGGCTCGCCGGCTGGAATTCGCTCACCACGATCAGCAGCACCGCCACGACGCCCACCACCAGCGGCTGGGTGAGGGCAATCTGCGCCACGACCAGCGCGCGCTGCAGCCGAAGGCGCGTCCCGGCGATGCCGGTGGTCGAATCCCTCATCGCGCTCCCAATGCCTGCACGGGTGGCGTGCAGCGCGGGCGCGAGCCCGAAGAGCAGTCCCACGGCCAGGGCGACGCCGAAGGTGAACGCGGCCACCAGCCAGGTGACCCCCACCTCGAGCGGGAGCCGGGGATAGGCCGTGTTGACGGCTCGCAGGACGGCCCAGACGATGCCGAGCGTCGCCGCGCCCGCCGTCACGGCCAGCAGCACGCTCTCCGTCAGGAGCTGCCGGATGATGCGGGCGCGCGGCGCGCCCAGAGACAGGCGCACCGCGATCTCCTGCCGCCGCACCATCGCGAGGCCCGTCAGGAGCGCGCTCACGTTGGTGCATGTGACCAGCAGGATCAGCAGGCCGAGCAGGCCGAGCGACAGGGTCAGTCGCCGCACGTCTTGCTCGAAGTTGGGGTCGCCGTTTCCGGAAAGCAGCGGGACCACCTCGGTGCCGGGCTCGCTGACCCGCTCCCCGGACGGCCGGCCGGCGGCCGCGGCGATC
>DASYWD010000168.1 GCA_035936415.1 Longimicrobiaceae bacterium | reverse complement strand
CGTCCATGGACCCCGACGACGAGGCGCGCAGCCGCCTCCTGGCCGCGCTGGCGGACGCCGAGCGGGTGCTGCGCCGCGACGACGACGGGCGCGAGGCCGCCCGGCACCTGCAGTCCGCCCTCCGCCTCGGCGAGCAGCGGCCGCGGAAGCCCTCGCCCTTCCTGGACGACGACTGAGCATCCGCGCCCGGCCGTGACGCTCGCCGGCAGCCCGGCGTCTACACCACGGCCGGGCCGGAGCCTTCCGGCAGTCTCACCTCCCGAACCCGCACTCCCCATGGGCCGCGCAGCCGCTCTCCTCCCGCTCTGCATCCTCCTCGCCCTCCCCGCCGTCGTGCACGGGCAGCAGGGAGGCCGCATCATCCCCTACGTGGGCCTCTCGGTCGGGCCGGCGAGGCTCCCCACCGAGTTCGAATCGTGCGGGGACGGCGGATACACCGCGGGGGAGCTTCGGGGCGGCGTCGCGCGGGGGGCGCTCGCCGTCGAGGCCCGGGTCGCCGCGATCATGGACCTCAGCGTGGAGGTCTGCGCGCTCGACCCGGCCGTCTTCCCCGACGGCGTCCACACCGGCGTCTACTACCCGGACCGGGACGGTGCGGCCATGGCTGCCGACCTCCGGCTCCGCCTGGGCGGAACGCGCGCGATGCCGCTCTCCGTCTCCGCGGGGACGGGGTGGCTGCGCCCGTCCGGCGTGCCGTACCTGGCTGCGGGGGCCGGGGTGCGGTTCGGGGGGAGGCTCCGGCTGGCGCTGGACGCCGAGCGCAGCTGGTACCGCACCCGGCGCGTGGAGGACACCATGGAGTGGAAGGATTACACGCCTGTGCGGCTGATCTCCCGCTTGGAGCGGCGGGAGTGGCTGGACGGGATGGGCGTCCGGGCCGGGGTGGACCTGCCGTTCCGCTGACGCGGCGTATCCTGCCTGCCGTCCACGAGGCCCCCGCCGGCGCGGGGGCCTTTTCCGTTCCTGGCACCCGTCCTGCCGGCCCGTGCCACGGCCCCGGCGGGAGCGGACGGCCACGAGCGCGGGAGGAGTGCATGGAGACGCGGGTGCTGGGGAGCACGGGGCTGACCGTGCCGGTGGTGGGGATGGGGACCTGGCAGACCTTCGACGTACGCGGCGGGCCCGCGGAGCGGAACGCCCGCGACGTGGTGGACGCCGCGCTGGAGGGAGGCGCGCGCTTCTTCGACTCGTCGCCCATGTACGGCGAGGCGGAGCGCGTCCTCGGCGGCGCGCTCGAGGGCCGCCGCGGCGAGGCGCAGGTCGCCACCAAGATGTGGGCGCGCTCCGCGGAGGAGGGGCGTGCCCAGGTGGAGCGCGCCCTCGGCTTCTTCGGCGGGCGCGTCGAGCTGTACCAGGTCCACAACCTGGTGAGCTGGCGCACGCACCTGGAAGTGCTGGAGCGGCTGCGCGACGAGGGGCGCGTCGGGGCCGTCGGCGCGACGCACTACGCCGCTTCCGCCTTCGGGGAGCTGCGCCAGGTGATGGAGACCGGCCGCATCTCCGCCATCCAGGTCCCGTACAACCCCCTCGAGCGCGAGGTGGAGCGCGAGATCCTCCCGCTGGCGGAGGAGCTGGGGCTCGGCGTGGTGGTGATGCGCCCCTTCGCCGAGAGCGGCCTCCTCCGCCGGACTCCTTCGGACGCGGATCTGGCGCCGCTGCGCCCCTTCGGCGTGCGGACGTGGCCGCAGGCGCTCCTCAAGTGGATCCTGAGCGACCCGCGCTGCCACGTCGCCATCCCCGCCACCACCAGCCCCCGCCACATGGCCGAGAACGCGGAGGCGGGGGCGCCGCCCTGGCTCGGGCCGGAGGAGCGCGCCTGGGTGGCACGGCTGGCCGGGTGGTGAACCGCGGCAGGGATCCTGCGGGCGGACCGCCGCCCCGAGTCCAGCCAACCAGCCGTGGAGGAGCAGCATGCCCGGGAGCGAAGAGCGGGATCCGTACGGGGTGGAGTTCCGGAGCGTCGCCGGCAGGGCAGTGGTGGTCACCGGCGGAACCACCGGGATCGGGCGCGCCGTCGCCCGGCTGCTGGCCTCACGCGGTGCACGGGTGCTGGTCTTCGGGCGGCACCGGGAGGAGCTGGACGAGGCGCTGGAGGAGCTCCGGCGCGAGGGCGGCGAGGCGCACGGCCTGGTGGCCGACGTGTCGCGCATGGACGACGTGCGGCGCGTCTTCCGGGAGGCCGACGAGCGGCTGGGCGGGATCGACGTGCTGGTGAACAACGCCGCCGTCACGGGGGGCGGCTTCGAGGGCGAGGCGCTGGACGAGATCGAGTACGTGGTGCGCACCAACGTGGCCGGCTACGTGGCCTGCGCGCGCGAGGCCGTAGAGCGGATGAAGCGGCGCGGCGAGGGACACGTGGTCAACGTGGGCTCCATGAGCGCCGACCTGCGGGAGCCGGAGGGGAGCGTGTACGTGGCCACCAAGGGGGCGATCCAGGCCTTCTCCGAGTCGCTGCGGAAGACGGTGAATCCCGGCGGGATCAAGGTTACGCTGATCGAGCCCGGCAAGGTGGCCACCGACATGGTGGAGATGCCCGACGCGGAGAAGCGGGAGAAGGAGGAGGCGCTGGAGATGCTCCGGCCGGAGGACGTCGCCGCGTGCGTGTACTTCGCCCTGGTGCAGCCCCGGCGCTGCGACGTGGTCGCCCTGCAGGTGCGCCCCCACCTGCAGGTGATCTGAGGCGCCGCGCCACCCGGCTGCGCGGGGGTGTGGCGCGCGGGGCCGGGGCGTTATCTTCAGGGCCGGCCGTCCCCGTGGGCGGCCGTTGCGTTTCACCCGGGAAAGCTCGAGGACCGATGAACGTTCGCCGAGTCCGGAGGGGGATCGCGGCCGCCGCGGCCCCGGGGAGGCCCTGACCGTGCACGCCGGGAGCGCCCTGGCGGCATCCACGCAGGATGCGGGCGGGCCGGGCTCCGCGCCGCCGGAAGGCCCACACCGCTTCGCGCCGCGGCTGCGCAACGCGCGCGCCGAGAACCTGGCGGTGGGGCTCGTCACCGCCGTGCTCACCTTCGTGATGCTCGCCTCGCGCGGGGTCCCGTGGGGAGAGAGGGCGATCGTCGCCCTGCTGGTGGGGATCGTCGCGTACGGGCTGTACGCCCTGCGAATCCGTGTCCGGGGCCTCCAGGCGGTGGAGGTCACGGGCGAGGCGCTCGCCGTCACCGGAAAGGGCGGCACCCGCGTCGTCCGCTGGGACACGGTCGTCACGGCGCAGCACACCTACTACGGCGGCGACCGCTGGGCGTTCCGGACCCGCGGCGGCGAGGCGCTGCAGCTGGTGCTCGACGGCTACACCCACGAAGAGGCCGCGCGGATCAACGCGCTGATCCGGGAGCGGCTGCCGGAAGGGGTGGGGTGAGGAGTGGGAGAGTGCGAAGTGCGAAGTGCGAAGTGCGAAACAGCGCCCCCGTCGGGAGATCCCGGTGGGGGCGCCGTGCGTCTGGGCGGGCGGAGATGGGGCGGACACCGTATATTGAGGTCCGAGTCGGCCGCCCACCTCCCGGAGAGATCCCCTTGAAGACCGTCTTCCACCTCGCGCCCGCGCTCCTGGCGCTCGCGCTCGCCGCCACGACCGTCCGCGCGCAGAATCCCGTGCGGGGCGACACCGTGCCGCGGCCGCGGACGCCCCTGCTCGGCACGGTCGCGGGGGACACCGCGCGCGCGGGGACCGTGCGCGTCTGCGCGGGGGGGGACGTTACGCTGGGGACCAACCTGAACGCGGGGTGGGTGCACACCGCGTCGCGGAAGTACGGGATCCCCGTGGAGCCCTTCCCGGACCCGGACTCCCTCGTCGCCCCGCTGCGCCCCCTCGTGGCCGACGCGGACGTGGTGCTCCTCAACGTGGAGGGCGCCATCGGAGACGGGCCGCCGTCGCGGCGGAAGTGCGCGCCGGGCTCCACCGCCTGCTTCGCCTTCCGCATGCAGCCGGAGGCGGCCGGGGCGCTGCGCCGCGTCGCCGACGGCGCCGAGGTGGTGGGGAACGTCGCCAACAACCACGCGGGCGACGCCGGGCGGCCCGGGTGGCGCGACACCATGAGCCGCCTGCGGGCGGCGGGGGTGCACGTGACCGGCGCGGACACCGTTCCCACCGTGGTCGTGACGGCGCGGGGAGACACCGTCGCCTTCCTGGGCTTCAGCGTGTGGATCGGGCCGGACGCGCGCGACCTGGCGGCGGTGCGCCGCATCGTGGGGCGGGCGGCGGAGCGCTACCCGCGCCTGGTGGTGACCATGCACATGGGCGCCGAGGGGCGCGCCGCGCAGCGGACGCCCAACGCGCCGGAGACGTTCTACGGCGAGAACCGCGGGAACATGGTGGCGTTCGCGCGGGCGGCGGCCACGGCGGGGGCGGACCTGGTGGTGGGGCACGGGCCGCACGTGATGCGCGCGGCGGAGTGGCACGGGGAGACGCTGGTACTGTACTCGCTGGGGAACCTGCTCACCTACGGCCCCTTCTCCCTGGCGGAGCCGCTGAACCGCGGCGCCGTGGCCTGCGCGGCCCTGGACTCCACCGGGCGAGTGGTGGAGGCGGCGCTCCGCCCCACCCGGCAGGTGCCGCCGGGGCGGGTGCTCCCGGACCTCACCTCGCGCGCGGTGGCCCTCACGGACTCGCTCTCGCGGCTGGACTTCCCGGGGAGCGCGGCGCGCTTCGAGCCGGACGGCGCCATCGTCGTCCCGGCGCCGCGCACGGAGGGGCTGAGGGTGCGGAAGGTGTCGCCGCGGGAGGCGCGCGAGCCGCGCAGGGCAGGTGGGAGCTAGCGGGCGGCCACGGCGGCGGTGCTGTCGCCGGGGGCCTCGCTCTCGGCGAGGAGGCGGCGGACCCCCACCCAGGCGCGGGCCAGCGACGACTCCCGGCGCTCCAGCCGGCTCTCGACGATCCGCCCCGCGTAGCTGCTGGCGTGGATGTACCGGCCGTCGCCGACGTAGACCCCCACGTGGGTGATCCGGCCGCCCCTCCCGAAGGTGAGCAGGTCGCCCACGCGGAGGCGGGCGGGGTCCAGCGGGACCTCGCGCCCCACCGCGGCCTGCTCCTGCGCGGTCCGGGGGAGCTGCACGCCCAGCGCGCGCATCAGGTACCGGGTGAAGCCGCTGCAGTCGAATCCCCGGTCGGGGTCGGTCCCCCCGAAGAGGTAGCGCCGCCCGAGCTGCGACCGCGCAAGCGCCACCAGGGAGTCGCGCTCGACCGGGGCGGCCGCCCGGGCGGCGGCGGCCGGGGCCGTGGAGGGCTGCTGTGCGGCGAGGGGAGCGCTTGCGACGAACGTTCCGGCGCAGAGGAGCGCCGCGAGGAGCTGCTTCGCTGGAGAGGTCAAGGCCCGAGCATCCCGGGGGATGGAGGACGGCGCGCACGGCCGGGGGACGGCCGGAGGGCGCCGGGCGATGGGTCCTGCGGGTGTGTAGTGAGTGCCGGCACGATACGCCGCCTCCCGGACCCGCGTCAAGCGCCCCGATCTCCGCTCCTCCCGGTCTCAGCC
Source organism: Longimicrobiaceae bacterium (assembly GCA_035936415.1). Taxonomy (NCBI): domain Bacteria; kingdom Pseudomonadati; phylum Gemmatimonadota; class Longimicrobiia; order Longimicrobiales; family Longimicrobiaceae; species Longimicrobiaceae bacterium. The sequence continues at coordinate 3,109 of DASYWD010000168.1, read as the reverse complement.
GGAGGTCGTTTCACCGCAGCCGCTTGCCATTTTCTGACCCGTTCTCCCCACCCGGAGCCATGACCCGACGACTCGCTTCCGCCCTGCTCGCCGCGCTGCTGGTCCTCGTTTCCGCCGCGGCGTGCGCGGCCGCCCCGCACGCCCCGTCCGCGCCCCCCGCGCACGCACGCTCCGACACCGCCGCGCTCCGGCGCGCGCTGGAGGGGCTCATGCGCGACTACCCCGGCACGGCCGGGGTGAGCGTGCGCAACCTGCGTACGGGGGAATCGCTCTCCATCCGCGGGGGGGAGACCTTCCCCTCCGCGTCGCTGGTGAAGGTCCCCGTGCTGGTGGCCCTGCTGGACCAGGTGAACCGCGGCACCGTGCGGCTCGACGAGCGGATGGGGATGATCGAGCGCGACCGGGTGGGGGGATCGGGGATCCTGCAGTACATGCAGTCCGGCCTCCCGCTCACGCTGGGCGACGCGGCGTGGCTGATGATCACGCTCTCCGACAACACCGCCACCAACCTCCTCCTCGACAAGCTCAACGTCCGGACGGTGTGGGAGAAGGCGGAGGCGCTGGGGCTCCCCCACACCAAGATCCACTCCAAGACCTTCCTCCGCTCCACCTCCATCGCCCCGGACTCGTCGGTGAAGTACGGGCTGGGCGTGGCCGTCCCGGACGAGATGGTGCGCCTCTTCACCCTCCTGCACGAGGGGAAGGCCGTCTCCCCGGCGCTGGACTCGCTGGCGCTCGCCATGCTGCGCGCCAACCAGGACGGCTCCAAGCTGGTCCGCTGGCTGCCGGCGGATGTTCCCGTCGCGCACAAGAGCGGCGACGTGGACCGCGCCCGCAACGACTGCGGGATCATCTACGGCCCCGAGGCCCCCGTGGCCGTGTGCGTGATGACCCGCGAGAACCAGCACACCACCTACGCGGTGGATGCGCCGGCGCACCTGCTGATCGGCCGCATCGGGCGGGAGGTGTTCCGGCACTACAACCCGGACTACGCCCGGCGCTGCGAGGGGGCCGCGGAGGGGCTGCAGAGTCCAGCAACGGCGACCTTTCCGCCGCTCTGGCGCTGCTGACCGAGACGACTCACCCTGGAGGCTGGGATGCGAACGCTTGTCTTCGTCGCATGTCTCACGGCGGCACTCCTTCCGGCCGGTTGCGCGGGGGGTGCACAGAGCGGGGACGGCGGTCCCGTGCAGCAGCGGCATGCGCCCGGCGAGCCGGTGCTGGCGTTCGTCGGTGGGCGATGGTTTACGGGGACCGCATTCGAGGAGAGGACTGCATACGCCGTGGACGGGGTGCTCACCTTCGAGCCGCCCGCCCACGTGGATTCGACGATCCACCTCGCGGGAGGCTACGTGGTCCCGCCGTTCGGAGAGGCTCACAACCACAACGTCGAGCACTCCCCGCGCATCGGTCGCACCGTCGGACGGTACCTCCGGGACGGCGTCTTCTACGTCAAGAATCCGAACAACTTGCCGAGGACGCGGCACCCGCTTGCCGGGACGGTCAACATCCCCACGAGCATCGACGTGGCGTTCTCGAACGGGGGGTTGACCGCCTCGGGCGGCCACCCCCTCCCCCTCGTGCAGCGCAACATCCAGCGCGGCATCTGGACGGAGGCCGACGGCGAAGGGGCGTTCTACTTCCGGGTCGACGACGCGGAGGACCTGCACCGTGTCTGGGAGAGGGTCCTGGAGGGCCGTCCCGACTTCCTGAAGACCTACCTGCTCTACTCCGAGGAATACGCGCGGCGCAGGGACGATCCCGCGTTCTTCGGGTGGAAGGGACTGAATCCGGCCCTCCTGCCCGAGATCGTCCGGCGTGCCCGCCAGGCCGGCCTGCGGGTGTCGACGCACGTCGAGACCGCGGCGGACTTCCACAACGCGGTCGCCGCCGGTGTGGACGAGATCGTCCACCTTCCGGGCTTTCGAGGCGACCCCGAGGTCAAGCTCCCGGATCCGGCGATCTTCGAGATCTCCGAAGCGGATGCCCGGCTGGCCGCTCGCCTCGGCACGGTCGTGGTCACGACGGCGGGCGGGGTGCGCGAGATGGACCCGGCGGGGCCGGACAGTCTCCTGCGCAGGCAGTTCGACCGCCTGCACGCACGCAACCTCCGCCTGCTGCGCGAGCACGGCGTCCGGCTGGCCCTCGGGAGCGACGACTACGGCGACACCTCCGTGGGCGAGGCAACGTACCTGCACAGCCTTGGCGTCTTCGACAACCTCGCCCTCCTCAAGCTGTGGTCGGAGGCCACCCCGCAGGCGATCTTCCCCGATCGCAGGCTGGGCTGTCTACGGCAGGGCTGCGAAGCGAGCTTCCTCGTCCTGCGCGGCGACCCGATCGCCGACTTCGGCCACGTGCGCGACATCGCGCTCCGCGTCAAACAGGGCCACGTCCTTCCTGCCCCCCCACCCGAGTAGACCGTTGCCAGGATGAGGGAGACGGGATCGGCGACCGTCACGGAGTCGGAGCGGGGTGCTCGCGGACCCTCGCCTCCAGCAGTTGCACGCCGCTGGCGGACGGCCCGCCCTGGTCCAGGACCATGTCCACGCCGGCCGCGGTGATCGCGAGGTGCCCGGTGTCCAGGCGCTGGATCCAGCCGTTCTCCTTCAGGTACCAGAGGTGGAACCTCATGTGCTCCCCGGGGCAGTCGAGGATCCGCTCCAGCTCCACGTCGCCGACGCCCGGGCGGTCGGGGTCGTTCCGGCGGGCCGTGTAGAGCACCGAGAGGATCCCCGCCCGTACCCTGCGGTCCGCCGCGATGTCGTTCAGGGCGGTCTCCTGCGTGAAGATGCGCCAGCGGGCCTCCTGGACCTCCCGGTACCCGGCATCGTAGCGGGCCCGCTGTTCGGGGTCCGAAAGGACCCGGAAGGCCTCCATGACCTCGTTGAACCGCCCGGGGTCGCCGCTGTCGGGGTTGTCGGGGTGGAACCTCTTGGCCAGGTGCCGGAAGACGCGCGCGATCGTGTCCTGGTCGGCTCGGGGGGAGATCTGGAGGGCTTCGTAGAAATCGGGGAGGCCGGGTCCTGGCATCGGTCCCTCTGTGCGGGTCGCGGGGTGGGCTTCCCCGCGGGGTGCGGGGGCGGGGCTCCTATATATGCGCCGGGCGGGG
>DASYWD010000167.1 GCA_035936415.1 Longimicrobiaceae bacterium | reverse complement strand
GCCTCGGCCGGGGCGGGCGCCGCCTCCGCCTTCGCGCGGCGCACGGGGCGGAGGGTCAGCCGGAGCTCGTCCACCACGCCGGAGCCGCCCCGGGACGGGGTCGCCGTCACCTCCACCCGCACCGGCTCGCCGCCCCGGGGCGCCAGCCGGAGCTCCCACCCGTCCATGCGCTCCGTCTCCCGTACCCAGGGGAGCTGCTGGCGGAAGGCGCGGCGGTCGTCCTCCGGGACGAAGACCGCCAGCGGCTTCCCCTCCAGCGACTCCGCACGGAGACCCAGGAGCGCCCCTGCGGCGCGGTTCCCCTCCCGGATCACCCCGTGCGTGTCGACGACCAGGTAGGCGTCCGGGGCCCCCTCGAACAGCTCCCGGTACCGCCGCAGCTCGCCCTCCACCCCCTCGCGCGAGGACGCCAGCCCGTCGGCCTGCGCGCGCAGCTCCTCCTCGCTCACCCGCAGCTCCTCCAGCGTGGACGCCAGGTGCAGGAGCGACTCCTGTACGATCGGGCGGCCCCCGTCGCCCACCGTCCGCGCGCGGGTGGCGAGGTCGTCCAGGCGCGAGGAAGTCGCGTCGATGTACCGGCTGATGCTGGCGAGGGTCTTCATGCTCTTCGCTGCGGCTGGTGAGCCCGCCGACCCGCGGGAAGGGGCCGGCGTACTGCGGAACGGCAGGGATCCGCGCCCGAAACAGACGGCGCAGACGTCGCAGGTTTGCGCAATTCGTGGACCATCCGCGTTCGGCCCGGGGTCCGGGAGCAGCACGCCTTAAACTCGGCACCTGCTCCCCTCCCCACGCGGCGCCGGGTCGGGCGTTCCGGGCATCCGACTTGCTCCTTCCGCACCGCCCGACTCGCGGGGAGAGAATTGCAGCGAAAGGACATACGAGGCCCGACGGAGCGACCATGCGCGAAGACGAGACCATGCCGGACGACGCGGAGCTGGTAGCCGAGCTGAACGACCTGCTCCAGCTCGACCAGGACGCCGTGGGGGCCTACACCCTGGCCATCCAGGCGCTGCCGATGGACGCCTACCGGGAGGCGCTGACGCGCTATCGCGCGGACCACGAGCGCCACGTGGCCGAGCTCCAGGAGCTGATCCGCAGCTACGGCGGCACCCCGGTGGCGATCCCACACCTCCCCACCGGCGTGTTCAAGCTGGCGGTGCAGGCGCTGGGCGACCTGGGCGACCACGGCGCGGTGCTCGCCGCCTTCAAGACCAACGAGGGGCAGGTGCGCGACAAGTACCGCCGGCACGCCGACCGCCTCCACCCGCCGGACGTGGACGCGGTGGTCCGCCGCGCCGCCGCCGACGAGGAGGAGCACTACCGCTGGGCGGCGGAGATGCTGGAGCGGCTGGGCATGGGCCCCGGCACGCTCCCCGGCACTGCGCAGCAGGCGGCGGAGCGGGTGCCCGGGACCACCGCCGACCTGGTGGAGCGCGCCGAGCGCGCCGTGATGGAGGCCGCCGAGAGGCTGCGGCGCGGCGGGTGAGCCCGTCCGCCACGGACACGACTCCCGAGGAGGACCGATGAAGAAGCCGATCTCGCCTCGCGTGCACGGGGTGCTGGACTACGCCACGCCGACCGCCGTGGTCGTCGCGCCGACGGACCGGGAATGAGCGCCGCATGCTGACGCTGATCGAGAACGGCGACGTCTACACGCCGGAGCCGGTGGGGAGCCCGTCCATCCTCCTCACCGACGGCAGGATCGCCAAGGTGGGGGAGGTGGACCGGCGCGCCGTGGAGGCGCTGGGGGTGGAGTGCGAGGTCGTCGACGCCACCGACTGCCTGGTGGTGCCCGGGTTCATCGACCCGCACCAGCACCTCCTGGGGGGGAGCGGCGAGAAGGGGTTCAGCAGCCAGACGCCGGAGTTCTTCGTGAGCGAGATCGTCCGCTGGGGGATCACCACGGTGGTGGGGGTGCTGGGGGTGGACACCACCATGAAGACCATGCCCGGCCTCCTCGCCAAGGTGAAGGGGCTGAAGGAGCAGGGGCTCAACGCCTTCGTCTGGACCGGCGGCTACGACGTCCCCCCCACCTCCATCATGGGGTCGGTGCGGGACGACCTCATGTTCATCGAGGAGGTGATCGGCGCCGGCGAGATCGCCATCTCCGACCTGCGGGGGATGGACCCGCCCGTGCAGGAGCTCGCCCGCATCGCCACCGACTGCTACGTGGGCGGGATGCTCGCGGGGAAGGCCGGGCTCACGCACTTCCACGTGGGGGAGAGCGACCGCCGGCTCGCCCCGCTGCGCGAGCTGCTGGACGGCTACGACGTGCAGCCCGAGTGGCTGTACGCCACGCACGTGGAGCGCAGCGAGAAGCTGATGCGCGAGGCCGTGGAGCTGGCGAACCGCGGAGCGAGCGTGGACGTGGACACGGTGGAGGAGGACCTGCCGAAGTGGCTCCGCTTCTACCTGGACGAGGGGGGCGACCCGGAGCGGATCACCGCCTCGTCCGACGCGGGGACCAACAGCCCGCGCGTGCTCTACGAGCAGGTGCGCCGCTGCGTCGTGGAGGAGGGCTTCCCCATGGAGCAGGCGCTCTCGCTGGTCACCCGGAACACGGCCCGCACCCTCAAGCTGCAGGAGAAGGGGGTGCTGGAGAAGGGGCGGATGGGCGACGTCGTGCTCCTGGAGAAGGGAACCCTGGAGATCGTCCACGTCCTCTCCAGGGGGGTGTTCATGGTCCGCGACGGCTCGCTGGCGGTCCAGGACCGGTTCCTGGAGGGGAGCAACCGCGAGATCCACCTGCGCGGGGAGAAGCTGGACGCGTAGCACGAGAGGAGGAGGATGAACGACCGAGCTTTGCAGGAGACGGTGCGCGTCGTGGGCTACCAGTGGTCGCCGCAGTCGCACGAGGTGCGCGACTTCCTGGCCCGCAACGGCGTGCCCTACCGCTGGATCGACCTGGAGCGGGGCGCGGGCGGGCGCGCCCTGCTGGAGGAGGCGGGCGCCCCGGCGGACCGTCTCCCGGTGCTGGTGTTCGGGGACGGGAGCTGGCTGGCCGACCCCACCGACGTGGAGATCGCGGAGCGGATCGGGCTGCACACCGAGGCGGAGCGCCCCTTCTACGACCTGATCATCGTGGGCGGCGGGCCCGCGGGGCTGGCCGCCGCGGTGTACGGGGCCAGCGAGGGGCTGCGGACCCTGATCGTGGAGCAGGAGGCGCCCGGCGGGCAGGCGGGGCAGAGCGCCGCCATCGAGAACTACCTCGGCTTCCCGGAGGGGCTCTCGGGGGCGGAGCTGGCCCGCCGCGCGGTCGCCCAGGCGGAGCGCTTCGGGGTGGAGATCCTGTCCGCGCGGCGGGTGGCGCGCGTTCGCGCCGTGGGAGGGTACCGCCACGTGGAGCTGGACGACGGCGAGGAGCTGCGCTGCCACGCCGTGATCCTGTCGATCGGGGTGGCGTGGCGCATCCTGGACGCCCCCGGGTGCCCCCGGCTGGTGGGAGCGGGGGTCTACTACGGCGCCGCGGGCGCGGAGGCGCACGCCGTCGGGGGGCGGGACGTCTACCTCCTGGGCGGTGGGAACTCCGCCGGGCAGGCGGCCATGCTCCTCGCCCGGTATGCGCGCAGCGTCACCATGCTGGTGCTGGAGGACTCCATCGAGGAGCGCATGTCGCAGTACCTGCTGGAGCGCATCCGCGCGACGCCCAACATCCACGTGCGCACCGGCCACACCGTGGCGGAGGCGCACGGCGAGGGGCGGCTGGAGCGCATCACCATCCGCGACGTGAAGACCGACGAGACCGAGTCCGTGGTGGCGCACGCGCTCTTCGTCTTCATCGGCGCCGTCCCGCAGACCGGCTGGCTGGAGGGCACCGTGGAGCGCGACGACCAGGGCTACATCCTCTGCGGCGCCGAGATGCTGCGCGACGACGGCCCGCCCCCGGAGTGGCCGCTGGACCGCGACCCCTACCTGCTGGAGACCAGCGTCCCCGGGATCTTCGTGGCGGGCGACGTGCGCGCCGGCTCGGTGAAGCGGGTCGCCTCCGCGGTGGGGGAGGGCTCCATGGCCGTCACCTTCGTGCACCAGTACCTGCGCGACCGGTAGGGGCCACGGCAGGCCCCTGCCGGTTCCCGCACTTCGCACTCACGCACTCACGCACCGTCCAGCGGGCTCGGCCACTCCACGCCCTCCACCAGGCGGGCGAACTCGCTGCGGATGATCGCGTAGCACTCGCAGCTCACGCGCTCCAGCCCGGGGCGGTCGAGGATGGTGAGGCGGCCGCGGCTGTACTCGATGAGCCCGGCCGCCTGGAGCCTCCCCGCCGCCTCGCTGACGGTGGCGCGGCGGACGCCGAGCATCTGCGACAGGATGAGGTGCGTCAGGTGGAAGGCGTCTCCGTCCACCCGGTCGTGCGTAAGCAGGAGCCAGCGGGCGCAGCGCGCGTCCAGCGGGTGCTTGCGGTTGCAGGCGGACGACTGCGACAGCATGGTGAAGAGCGCCTGGGCGTAGCGTCCCAGCAGGTCGAAGAGCACTCCCCCGCCGCTCACCTCCGCCCGCAGCACGTCGGCCGCCATGCGGTGCCCGTGCCCCGGCACCTGCACGAACATCTCCCCGGCCATGCTCCCGGCCCCCAGGAACACCGCGAGCCCCGCCATCCCGTCGCTCCCCACCGTCGCCGTCTCCACGGCGGACCCGTCCAGCATGACGGCGACGATGGAGACGATCCCCTCCTCCGGGAAGACGACGTGCCCGATGGGGCGGTTGGGCTCGGCCACGACCTGTCCCAGCTTCAGCTCCACCGGCTCCAGCGCGGGGCGCAGCCGCTCCAGCACCTCCTCCGGGAGCCCGGCGAGGATGCGGTTGCGGAACGGTGGGCGGGGAGCTTCTTCCATGGAGCGTCCTTCGACCTGGGGGTGCGGTGCTGCGAGCGAGCGCTCAGCCGCGCGGGGCCGCCCCGTCAGGCCCCCCGCCGGGCGAGCACCCGCTGCAGCTCCGCGAACAGCTCCGCCCCGCGGTACGGCTTGCCCAGCGAGCCCGCGAACCCGGCGGCGGCGAGCGCGTCCGCTCCCGGGAGGCGGAGCCCCGACGTGGCGATCACCGGGACCGCGGCCGTGTCGGCGTGCTCCTTCAGCGAGCGGACGGTGTCCAGCCCGCTCATCACGGGGAGCACCAGGTCCATGAGGACCACGTCCGGGCGAAGGCGGCGGGTCAGCGGGAGCGCCTCCTCCCCGAGCTCGGTCTCCGCCACCCGGTAGCCCTCCTGCTCCAGGAGCGCCCGGACCGCGCTCCGGATCCAGGGGTCGTCCTCCACCAGCAGGACGAGCGGGACCGCTTCCGCCGGATCGCCGCCGGTGCCACCTCGCTCGGCCGCGTCCTGCCCGCCGCCGCGCTGCGCGGCATCGGGCGCGGACTCCTCCACCAGCGTCATCGTGTTACGTCCAGGGGGAAGACGTCGGGAAAGGGACACCCCCAGCAACGCAATCGCGGTGCCAGGCCCCCCTGGTGATGGCGCCATATGTTCCGCGGCCCGGTTCCTGCCGTGCCACGGCTCCCCGACGCATCCGCGGCCGGGAGCAACGGAACCGGGAACACCATGCTGTACCGACGTTTGCACCGATCGCTCGTGCTCGCTGCCGCCGTCCTCCTCCCGCTCGCGGGGTGCGCGGGTGGGAACGGGGGGAGCGCGCTTCCCACCGACCCGCCGCCGGATCCCGGCGCGGTGGCCGCCGTGCGCCAGGCGGCGGTCCCGCTCACGGGCGCGCCGGGGGACCTGGACGCGCTCATGGCGATGGTGGGCGACGCCCGGGTGGTGCTGCTGGGCGAGTCCACCCACGGCACGCACGAGTTCTACGCCGAGCGCGCCCGCATCACCCGCCGGCTGGTGGAGGAGAAGGGGTTCACCGAGGTGGCCGTGGAGGGCGAGTGGCCCGCCGCGGCGCGCGTGGACCGCTGGATCCGCGGCGCGGGGACGGACCCGAACGCCGCGCAGGCGCTCTCCGGCTTCACCGAGTTCCCCCTGTGGATGTGGCGGAACGCCGAGGTGCGCGAGCTGGTGGAGTGGATGCGCGCCCACAACGCCGCCCTCCCCGCGGGCGCCGCCCCGGTGCGCTTCCGCGGGCTGGACGTGTACTCGCTCTTCACCTCCGCCGACGAGGTGGTCCGCTACCTGGAGCGGACCGACCCGGCCGCCGCCGAGCGGGCGCGCCGCCGCTACTCCTGCTTCGCGCGCTTTCGCGGGAGCCCGCAGGCCTACGGCCAGGCGGTGGAGGCCGGCTCCGCCCCCTCCTGCCAGGCGCAGGCCGCCGAGCAGCTGGCCGAGACGATGGCCCGGACGGCGGACGCCGCCGGGGCGGACGACCTCTTCGGCGCGCAGCGGAACGCCTCGGTGGTTGCCGGCGCCGAGGCGTACTTCCGCGGGCTCTTCGAGGGGGTCAACACCTGGAACCTGCGCGACCGCCACATGATGGCCACGCTGGAAGCGCTCCTCGCCCGCCCCGCGGCCGACGGGCGCCCCACGCGCGCCGTCGTCTGGGCGCACAACACCCACGTGGGCGACGCTCGGGCCACGCACATGGGCGAGCGGGGCGACCTGAGCCTGGGCCAGCTCGCCCGGGAGCGCCACGGGGAGGGCGCGGTGCTGGTGGGCTTCACCACCTACGACGGGCGGGTCATGGCCGCCCGCGAGTGGGGCGCCCCCGGCGAGGAGCGCGACGTGCGTCCGGCGCTCCCCGGGAGCTTCGCGGCGCTCTTCCACGAGGCGGGGATCCCGGCCTTCTTCCTCCCGCTGCGGGGCCGGGGCGCGGACGACCCGCTGGCCGCGCGGCGGCTGGAGCGGGCCATCGGTGTGGTGTACCTCCCCGCCTCGGAGCGGCAGAGCCACTACTTCCACGCGGTGCTCCGCGAGCAGTTCGACGCGGTCGTTCACCTGGACCGCACCCGCGCGGTCCGTCCCCTGGTCCGCTGAGCGCCCCCGCACGTGCTCCTCGCCACCAGCACCCCGGCGGAGCTGTTCCGGCTCCCCCTCGCCGACCCGGTGATCGTCTTCGCCATCGCCACGGCGAGCTTCGTCCTGGCGCCGCTCCTCTTCGAGCGCTTCCGCGTCCCCGGGATCATCGGGCTGATCGTGGCAGGGGCGGTGGTGGGCCCCAAGGGCCTGGGGCTGCTGGAGCGCGACGAGACCATCGTCCTCCTGGGTACTGTGGGGCTCCTGTACCTGATGTTCGTTGCCGGGATCGAGATCGACCTGCACGGCTTCAGCCGCAACCGCGACCGGAGTCTGGCCTTCGGCGCCGCCACGTACCTCATTCCGCAGGCGCTGGGGACGGGGGTCGGGATCGCCCTGGGGTTCTCCTGGGCGGCGAGCATCCTCCTGGGGAGCATGCTGGCCTCGCACACCCTGGTGGCGTACCCGATCGCCAGCCGCCTGGGCATTTCCAAGAACACCGCCGTGACCGCCGCTGTGGGGGGGACCATCGTCACGGACCTAGTCGCCCTGCTGGTGCTGGCGGTGGTCGCCGCCTCCACGGAGGGGGAGCTGGACGCCGCCTTCTGGGCCCGGCTCATGGGGTCGCTGGCGGTGTTCGCCGCGCTGGTGATGCTGGGCCTACCGCGGCTGGCGCGCTGGTTCTTCCGCAGCGAGGAGGACGGCGAGACGGGGGCGTACGTCTTCGTGCTCGCCTCCCTCTTCGCCGCCTCCACGCTGGCGCTGCTCGCGGGGGTGGAGGCAATCATCGGCGCCTTCCTGGCGGGGCTGGCGCTCAACCGCCTCATCCCCGAGGGCTCCCCGCTCGCCAACCGCATCCACTTCTTCGGGAACGCGCTGTTCATCCCCTTCTTCCTCCTCTCCGTGGGGATGCTGGTAGACGTGCGGGTCTTCGCGGGGGGCGCGCGGGCCTGGCTGGTGATGGGCGGGATGACGGTCACGGTGATCGCCGGGAAGTGGGCCGCCGCCCGGCTCACGCAGCGCGTCTACGGCTACTCCCCCGAGGAGGGGTGGACGATGTTCGGCCTTTCCGTCCCGCAGGCCGCCGCCACCCTCGCCGCCGCGCTGATCGGCTACCGGATCGAGCTGTTCGACGCCACGGTGCTCAACGGCGCCATCATGATGATCCTGGTCACCTGCACGCTGGGGCCCTGGGTGGTGGAGCGGTACGGCCGGCGGCTGGCGCTGCGCGAGGCGCTGGAGCCGTACCGCCCCGACGAGGCCCCGCAGCGGATCGTCGTCCCCCTGCCCGACGAAGAGAGCGCCGAGCGCCTCCTGGAGCTGGCCTTCCTGGTCCGCGCGCCCGGCTCGGCGGAGCCGCTCCGCCCGCTCACGGTGGTCCCCCCGGACGGGACCGGCGCGGCGGCGCGGGTGGCCGCGGCCGAGAAGGTGCTCCGGCACGCCGCCGTCTACGCGGCCGGCGCCGACGTCCCCGTGGATCCGCTCCCCCGGCTGGACCGGAGCGTCGCCGGGGGGATCGCGCGCGGGATGGCGGAGACGCGCGCCACCACCGTGGTGGCGGGGTGGGACGGGCTGCGGAGCCGCCGCTCCGGGATCATGGACGAGGTCCTGGACCAGCTCCTGGAGCGCACGGAACAGCTCGTCCTCGTCGCGCGGCTGAAGACGCCGCTGAACACCGCGCGGCGGCTGGTCCTGGTGCTCCCGCCGCACGTGGACCGGGCCCGCGGCTTCTACGGCGCGGTGGGCGTCGTCAAGCGCATCGCCGGGCGGCTGGGCGCGGGGGTGGCGGCGCTCGCCGTGGGGGGCGACGCCGATCGCTACCGCGGGCACCTGGAGGCCGTCCCGCCGGAAGTCCCGATCGACGTGGAGGCGGTCCCCGGCTGGGACGCCCTCCCCGCGGCGCTCGCCGCGACGCTGCGCCCCGACGACGTGGTGGTGCTCGTGGGCGCCCGCCGCGGGACCGTGGCCTGGGAGCGCGAGCTGGACCGGCTTCCCCGGCGGCTCGCCTCGCTGGCGCCGGAGAACCTGCTGGTGCTCTAC
>DASYWD010000166.1 GCA_035936415.1 Longimicrobiaceae bacterium | reverse complement strand
GGGGAGCTCCCAGGCGCGGAGCACGGCTTCCTTGCCGCCGCTGCGCGCCAGCGGCGAGCCGCGCTCGAAGTCCAGGTACGCGCCGCCGGGGCCGAAGCGGATCCCCACCGCGGCCACGGCGTCAGGCGCGATCCCGAGCTCCCGGGCGAGCGCCGCCACCGGGGGGAGGAGGCCGCCGGAGAGGACGCGCACGTCCTTGCCGAGGAAGCGGAGCGCGGCGACCGTCGCGCGGGCGTCGGGGACCAGCGCGTCCACGTAGGCGCGCGACAGGGCGTCCACCCGCTCGCGCGAGGGGCGGATCAGCTCCAGCCGCCGGCCGTACACCTCCTCCAGCGGGACGAGGCCCTGCATGGCCTCGTCCGTGAGCGCGCGGACCGCAGCGGCGTGCTCGCCAGCCAGCTCGTCGATCCCCTCGATGGCCGCGAGGGTGGAGTCGCAGTCGAACACCACGCTGGCGAACCCGCCCGTCTCGCCGCCCTCCGTCTCCCGCCGCTCCGGGTCGTCAGCCGTCACGCGCCGTCCCCGCCGGGAGGGTGAGGGTGAAGACCGAGCCCTCGCCGGGCTCCGAGCGGACGGTGACGTCGCCGCCGAGCTGCCGGGCCATGGCGCGGGAAAGGGCGAGCCCCAGCCCCGTCCCTCCGTAGCGGCGCGTGGCGGAGCCGTCCACCTGCCGGAACTCGTCGAAGATCCGCTCCTGGTCCTCGGGCGCGATCCCGATCCCGGTGTCCTCCACCTCCCAGGACACGAAGCCGCGCTCGTCGCCCGGGGTGCCCGCGGCCTCGGTCCGCGGCCCGATGTCCACCCGGCGCACCCGCAGCGCGACCGAGCCGCTGGGCGTGAACTTGGTGGCGTTGGAGAGCAGGTTGCGGAGGATGCGTACCGCGTGCCCCGGGTCGGTGTGCACCGGGACCGCCTCCGGCGGGAACTCGGTGCGCAGCTCCAGGTGCGCCGGGGGAGCGGGGAGCGTGGCGACGGCCGCCCTCGCGAGCGCCACCGCGTCGCAGCGCTCCGGTTCCACCGGGGTGCGCCCCAGCTTGACGTGGGTGAGGTCGAGGAGGTCGTTGATGAGCCCCATCAGGGCGGTGCCGGCGGTCTCGATCTTCTCCACGGCCGTGGCCTGCTCGCCGCCGAGCTCCCCGGAAAGCCCCTCCCGCAGGAGGTAGGTGTAGCCCAGGATGGCGGTGAGCGGGGTGCGCAGCTCGTGCGATACGTTGGCCAGGAACTCGCCCTTGAGCCGGCGCGCCTCCTCGGCTTCGTGGTAGCGGGCCTCCAGCTCCACGTTCTGCTCGCGGAGGCGGTCGTTGGCGCGCTGCAGGTCCTCGATCAGGTGCGCCTTCTCCGCGGTGGCGGAGAGTTGGTCGGCCACCAGGCGGAGGAGGTTGCGGTCCGCCTCGCACAGCTCGTCGCGGCCCCGGAAGTAGAAGGTGATGGCGCCCACCGGCGCCCCGCGGCAGGTGAGCGGGAGGGCGACGGAGGAGGAGAAGTCCAGCTCCCGCGCGGAGTCCCACCAGTCCTCGAACGCCGGGTCCGCGTAGAGGTCGAAGATCTCCACGATCCGGTTCTCCGCCACCGCCTGCCCGGTGGGGCCGTTCCCCACGCGGACGCGCATCTGGCTCAGGTACGCGGCCCAGGCGCGGGGCCAGTTGTAGGCGGCCACGACGCGGAGGAGCGAGTCGTCCTCGCCCTCGGCGTCACGCAGGAACACGCACCCGAAGGCGGCGCCCACCAGCACCGAGACGCGCTCCAGGGCGAGCCGGTACACCTCGGTGGGGCGGTCGGCCGTGAGGAAGGCGTGGGCGATCTCACGGGCGGCCTGCAGCTCGCGGACGGCGAGCGACCCGGTCTCGGGCGAGGGGAGAAATGTCGCGTGATCCAAGGAATTCTCTCTTGACGGATCGGTAGAGGACGCCTACTGTACCAGATGAACGGCGCGGCCGTTTGGTTTTCGCGTTTTTCAACCCCTCTACAGGAGTCGCTCGGTGAACAAGTCCGAACTCGTCCAGCAGCTGGCCAGCCGGGCCAACATCAGCCGCACCGACGCGCAGCGGGCGGTCGATGCTCTCTTCTCTGTGGACAACGGCATCATCTCGCAGGCGCTGAAGAGCGGGGACAAGGTCCAGATCACCGGGTTCGGCAGCTTCGAGACCAAGCAGCGTGAGGCGCGGAAGGGCCGCAACCCGCGCACCGGCAAGGAGATCGACATCGCCGCGTCGACCAGCGCCGCGTTCCGCCCCGGGAAGGGGCTCAAGGACTCGATCGCCTGACGATCCGCCGTTCCCGAAGACCGAGAGCCACGGCGCCCGTCGCCGTGGCTCTTCGCGTTTGCAGCGCCTCCCATGGCCCCCAGGAAGCGACGCCGCTCCGGCACTCCGCCCCCGCCGATCCCCGCGTGGGACGAGGTCCTCCCCACGCTCGACCTGCACCGCGAGACCGCGGACGAGGCCGTGCGCCGCACCGGGAGCTGGCTTCGGGAGCGCCAGCGCGAAGGGGTGCGCACCGTCCGGGTGGTCACCGGGCGCGGCTCGCGCTCGGCGGGGCCGCCGGTGCTGCGCGGCGAGGTCGGAGCGCTGCTCGAAGGGCTGCGCGGGTCGCTGGTCTCGTACTTCACCCTGGACTCCGGCGGCGGGGCGTTCCGGGTCGAGCTGGAGCGGTTCCGTGCCGCCCCGCGTCTGCCTGCCGCCCCCGCGCTGCTCCGGAAGGTGGACCCCGACCTCCGCAGACGCGCGGAGGAGGCGCTCTGGGAGCTGGGGGTGACTCCCACGCCCCCCCTGCTGGCCACGGAGATCCGGCGCATCCTCCGCGAAGCGGGGGAGGAACCCTAGTGTAGCGGAAAAAGCGGGGAGCGCGCAAGACATTTGCGCGCTCCCCGCGTCATTCTTCCGCCGGGCGGGCTCAGTCGCGCTGCTGCGGCGGCCTGCGCACGACCCTCCGCGCCCCCGCGCCCCCCGGCCCACGCGGGCCCGCCCCGCGCGGACCGGGGCCACCCGGCTTGCGGGACCGGTCGCCGGCCCGGTCGTAGTCCACGCGGACGCTGCGCCCCTTGATGGTGGTGCCGTTCACGGCCCGGATCACCTTCTCGGCCGCGTCGGCGTGCACCTCGACGATGGAGAAGGTGTCGCGGATCTCGATGCGCCCCACCTGCGATCCCGGGATGTTCGCCTCCCCCGCGATGGCGCCCACCAGGTCGCCGGGGCGGATCCCGTCGCGCGAGCCCACGCCCACGTACAGCCGGGCGATGGCGGAGGGGGCCGGGG
>DASYWD010000165.1 GCA_035936415.1 Longimicrobiaceae bacterium | reverse complement strand
GCCGTGCGGCCCGCGCCGCCGCGGGCTGGACACCGGGCGCTCCCGACGCGGGGGCGCCCGGCTCGACACGGACAACCGGAACTCTTTCGATACACTGACATGGCGAACGACAAGGCACTCACGACCCGGGCGGAGGACTTCAGCGCCTGGTACAACGAGCTGGTGCTCCGGGCGGAGCTGGCGGACTACTCGCCCGTGCGCGGCTGCATGGTCATCCGCCCCTACGGCTACCGCCTCTGGGAGCTGATGCGCGACCAGCTGGACCGCCGCTTCAAGGAGACCGGGCACCAGAACGCGTACTTCCCCCTCTTCATTCCGCAGTCGTTCCTTGCCCGCGAGGCGGAGCACGTGGAGGGCTTCGCCAAGGAGGCGGCGATCGTCACCCACACCCGCCTCAAGGCGGTGGAGGGCGGCGGGCTGATCCCCGACCCGGACAGCAAGCTGGAGGAGCCCCTGATCGTCCGCCCCACCTCGGAGACCATCATCTACGAGATGTTCTCCAAGTGGGTGCAGAGCTACCGCGACCTGCCGCTCCTCTACAACCAGTGGGCGAACGTGGTGCGCTGGGAGATGCGCACCCGCCTCTTCCTGCGCACCACAGAGTTCCTCTGGCAGGAGGGGCACACCGCGCACGCCACCGAGGCGGAAGCGGAGGAGGAGACGCTGCAGATGCTCGGCGTCTACCGCGAGTTCATGGAGGGGTGGCTGGCGATGCCCGTGCTCACGGGGCGCAAGAGCGAGTCGGAGAAGTTCGCCGGGGCTCTGCGCACCTACGCTACCGAGGCGATGATGCAGGACAACCGCGCCCTCCAGGCGGGGACCTCGCACAACCTGGGGCAGAACTTCGCTCGCCAGTTCGAGCTGAAGTTCGCCAGCGAGTCGGGTGCGGAAGAGTACGCCTGGAACACCAGCTGGGGCGTCTCCACGAGGATGATCGGCGGGCTGGTGATGACGCACGGCGACGACCAGGGGATGGTGATGCCCCCCCGCGTCGCGCCCATCCAGGTGGTGATCGTCCCCATCTACCGCAAGGACGAGGAACGCGAGCTGGTGCTGGGCAAGGCGCGCGAGATCGTGGCCGCGCTGGACGGGATCCGCACGCACGTGGACGACCGGGACAAGATGTCTCCCGGGGCCAAGTTCTACGAGTGGGAGACCAAGGGCGTCCCCTTCCGCATCGAGGTGGGGCCCAAGGACATCGCCAAGGAGCAGGTGGTGCTTGTACGGCGCGTCGTGGGCGAGGGCGAGGAGCGCAAGCAGTTCCTCCCCGAAGCGGAGGTGCTGGCCTCCATGGCGGAGCGCCTGGAGCAGTTCCAGGCGTTCCTGCTGGAGCGGGCGCGTGCGCGCCGAGAGGCGAGCTCCCACCGCGGGGTGGACAGCTACCCGCGCTTCCGCGAGATCATCGACGGCGAAGGCGGGTTCGTCTACACCGGCTGGTGCGGCTCGGCGGAGTGCGAGGCCCGGGTGAAGGAGGAGACCAAGGCCACCATCCGCGTCCTCCCCTTCGAGGAGTTCCGCTCGCCCGAGGCGCCCACGGAATGCGTGGTCTGCGGCGGGGAGTCCGTCACCGAGGCGGTCTGGGCGAAGGCGTACTGAGCCCGGGACGCCGGAGCTGGACATGGGGCGGAGCCGCGGCGCGCGGCTCCGCTCTTTCCATGGCCGGGGCCCGGGGGGCGGGCTGGTCGGAAGTTCGTCCACCGCGTAGATTTCCACCCTCGCCGACGGCCCGCATCCCGTACTCCGGTCATCGCATGGAAGTTCTCTCGGCTCCTAATGCGTCCCGCACCGAAGCGTTTCCTCGCCGGGACGGGGTCCTCTTCTGCGAGGACGTCGCGATTCCCGACCTGGTGGCCCGCTGGGGGACGCCCCTTTACATCTACTCCCGCACCGCGATCCGGGAGCGCTTCCGGGAGCTCACCGAGGCGCTCGCGCCCGTGCCGCACCTGATCGCCTACTCGGTCAAGGCCAACGGCAACCTGGCGGTGCTCCGCACCCTGGCGGAGATGGGGGCGGGGGCGGACATCGTCTCCGGGGGGGAGCTGCACCGGGCGCGGCTGGCCGGGATCCCGGGGGACCGGATCGTCTTCAGCGGGGTGGGGAAGACCGTCAATGAGCTGGCGGCGGCGCTGGACGCGGGGATCTACGCCTTCAACGTGGAGTCGGAGGGGGAGCTGATCGCCCTCTCGGAGCTGGCGAAGGCCACGGGCCGGAAGGCGCCGGTGGCGCTCCGGGTGAACCCCGACATCGAGACGCCGACGCCGCACGCGTACACCCGCACCGGGCACGCGGCCACCAAGTTCGGGATCGCGGCGGAGCGGGCGCGCGACCTGTACTGCGTGGCCGCCAAGCTCCCGGGGATCTGGGTGCGCGGGGTGGACGTGCACATCGGCTCGCAGATCCTGGAGGTGGAGCCGTACCGCCGCGCGCTGCAGCACGTGCTCGACCTGGCCCACTCGCTCAAGCAGGAGGGGCTGCCGCTGGAGTTCGTGGACCTGGGGGGCGGCTTCGGGATCTCGTACACGGGCGAGGAGGGGATCTCCCCGGCCGAGTTCGCGGAGGTGGTGGTCCCCGAGCTCCTGGACAGCGGGCTCAAGCTGCTGGTCGAGCCCGGGCGCTTCGTCGTGGGCCACGCGGGACTGCTGGTGACCCGCGTGCTCTACCTCAAGGAGGGGGGCGGGAAGCGCTTCATCATCACGGACGCGGGGATGAACGACCTCCTCCGGCCCAGCCACTACGCCGGGTGGCACGCGGTGGACGCGGTGCAGCTCCACGGGCGCGAATCGGTCCGCGGCGACGTGGTGGGCCCCATCTGCGAGACCGGCGACTTCCTGGCGCTCGACCGGGAGCTGGAGCGGCCCGAGCCCGGCGAGCTGCTGGCGATCCACACCGTGGGCGCGTACGGCTTCTCCATGAGCAGCACCTACAACCAGCGTCCCCGCCCCGCCGAGGTGATCGTGGAGGGGGGCGAAGCGAAGCTCGCGCGCCGCCGGGAGACGCTCGACGACCTTGTGGCGGCAGAGCTGGGCCTGTAGGCGGCGCCCGGTCGGACAAAGCGCAGCGCGGGGCGGCTCCTGGGTCAGGAGCCGCCCCGCTGTGTTTGACCCGCGAGCTCCGGGCGCTCAGTCCATCCCGACCGCCGTCGTTCTCTCGGGCGACAGCCGCTCCCGCGCAGCCGCGGCGCCCTCGCGGTCGAAGCGGTCAACCATCCGCACCAGCCGCTCCGGCGCCCCGAACTGCTTCGCCCGGGGTGTGGTCTCCCGCTCCAGGCCGGCGGCGACCGCGTCGTACCTGGAGGCGGCGTTCCACAGGATCCAGTCCTCCAGCCCCAGGTCGTAGAGCGCCCGCGTCTGGGCCCGCAGCTCCTCCGGCCCGTAGCGGTGGCCCATGCTGAACGCCTGGATCCAGGGGACGAGGCGCGCCGGCGTGTGCCCGGCGTCCCGCATCCGCTGGTTCCGGATCACCCCCATCCCCACCGAGGTGAAGACGGTCTCGTAGGGGAGCCGGTTGGGGGTGCGGATCCCCGGGAGGTGCGTGGGGAAGTAGTGCGACGGGTACACCATGGGGAGGAGACCGTCGGCGATCCCCGAGAGCGTCTCCCACTGCTGCCCGATCCCCACGTCGGCGGCCTCGTTCATGGAAAGCCCGAACACGTCCGCCGTGACCGTCACACCCAGCGGGTGCAGCCGCCGCCGGGCCTCGCTCAGGAACCCCGCGATGGCGTCGGTCCGCTGGCCGCCCTCCCGGGCGTGCACCTGCTTCGGGAGGCTCCGGTACGCCTCCGGGAAGCGGACGTAGTCGAACTGGATCTCTCGGAAGCCGGCGCGCGCCGCCTCCTCCGCCACGCGGATGTTGTAGTCCCACACCCGCTCGTCCCACGCGCTCATCCAGCGGTTCCCCGCCTTGTCGATCCACAGCTCCCCCTGCGGGGTGCGGATGGCCCACTCCGGCCGCGCCGGGGCGAGGTAGCGGTCCTTGAAGACCACGACGCGGGCGATGGGGTGGATCCCGTGCGCCTTCAGCGTGTCCACCACGGCGCGGAGGTCCTTCAGCGGGATCGTCCCCTTCGACACCTCGCGCGCCAGCGGGTCCTCGCTCACGTAGCGGATCCCGTCGTCGTCCTTGACGTCCACGACGAAGGCATTGATCTCCGTGGTCTCGGCCAGCGCGAGGAGGGCCGCCCGCTTGGCCGGCGTGGCGAAGGCGTACGAGCTGACGTAGACCCCGCGGATGATGGGCGGTACCGTCTCGCGCGGGGCGGGCGGCGGGGGCGGAGGCTCCGGCGCCCGCGCGGCGGACGGCTGCGCCGCGGCTTCCTCGGAGAGGAACGCGCTCGCCGTGCGGGCGAAGCCCCCGGGGCGGTCGAGCTGTTCGGCGGACTCCGCGCAGGCGGAGAGGAGCAGGGCGGCCGCGAGCAGCGGCAGGACGGGGGAGACGCTCGCACCACGCATACAGCAGTATACCTTTTGACGACGGGGGAGGACCGGGAAAGCGGCCGGCGGGAGCCGGTGTCGGGGGCGTGAGGGCGACGACACCGGTGCCGACGGATGTTTCCGTAGCGCACAAAAATCTCTCCGCGAAAATGGTGCCGCAAGGTCAAGTCGGGAAGACGGGGTGGAACGCACCCGGGGCACCGGAGGCGCCGGTGCCCCGGGGGACGGCCGCTTCGCTTTCCACGCCTCCGCCGTCCCCCTATCTTGTCGCCTTCGCCCAGCGCTCACCCGAACGGCGACGGACCGGACGACCGTGGATTCCAACCGCATCCTGATCATCGACTACGGCTCGCAGTTCACGCAGCTCATCGCCCGGCGGATCCGGGAGGAGCACGTCTACTGCGAGATCCACCCCCCCACGCGCTCGCTGGAGTGGATCCGCGAGTGGGCGCCCAAGGGGATCATCCTTTCCGGCGGCCCCTCGTCCGTCTATGGCGAGGACGTCCCCACCGCCGAGCCCGAGCTGCTCCGGATGGGCACTCCCGTGCTCGGCGTGTGCTACGGGATGCAGCTCATCACCTTCCTGGAGGGCGGCGTGGTGGAGCGCGGCAAGCGGGAGTACGGCCGCGCGCAGGTGACGGTGCAGGACCCGTCCGGGATCTTCGACGGCTTCGCGGCCGGCGAGTCCACCCCCGTGTGGATGAGCCACGGCGACCACGTGGTGGAGCCGCCGCCGGGGTACCGCCTCCTCGCCAGCACCGAGGGGCTGCCGTGGGCCGCGTTCCAGGCGGAGGACCGTCCCGTCTTCGGCGTGCAGTTCCACCTGGAGGTGGTGCACACCGTCCGGGGCGCGGACATGATCTCCAACTTCGTCTTCGGCATCTGCGGGTGCGCGCCCACCTGGACGGCGGGCTCGTACATCGACAGCGAGGTGGAGCGGATCCGCGCGCTGGTGGGTGACGCGCAGGTCATCTGCGGCCTCTCGGGCGGGGTGGACTCGTCCGTGGCCGCCACGCTGGTGCACCGCGCCATCGGCGACCAGCTCACCAACGTGTTCGTGGACACCGGGCTGCTGCGGAAAGGCGAGCGGGAGGGTGTGGAGCGCACCTTCCGGGCGCACATGGGGATGAAGCTGGAGACCGTGGACGCGTCGGAGCTGTTCCTGGAGCGGCTGAAAGGGGTGGAGGACCCGGAGCGGAAGCGGAAGATCATCGGCAACACCTTCATCGACGTGTTCGAGGACGCCGTCGCAAGGGCGGGCTCCGACGCGAAGTTCCTGGTGCAGGGGACGCTCTACCCGGATGTGATCGAGTCGCTCTCGGTGAAGGGCCCCTCCGCGACCATCAAGACGCACCACAACGTGGGCGGGCTCAAGGAGGACATGAAGTTCGCGCTCATCGAGCCGCTCCGCGAGCTGTTCAAGGACGAGGTGCGGCAGGTGGGGCGCGAGCTGGGGCTCCCGGAGGAGATGGTGGGGCGGCACCCCTTCCCCGGCCCGGGGCTGGCGATCCGCATCCTGGGCGCGGTGGACCGGGGGGAGCTGGACGTGCTCCGCCAGGCGGACGCCATCTACCTGGAGGAGATCCGCGCCGCGGGTCTCTACGACGACATCTGGCAGGCCTTCGCGGTGCTGCTCCCGGTGCGCTCCGTGGGCGTCATGGGCGACGAGCGCACGTACGAGAACGTGTGCGCGCTGCGGGCGGTCACGAGCCGCGACGGGATGACGGCGGACTGGTACCCGTTTCCGCACGACGTGCTGGCGCGGATCTCCACCCGGATCATCAACGAGGTGGACGGCATCAACCGCGTGTGCTACGACATCTCGTCCAAGCCGCCGGCCACCATCGAGTGGGAGTAGCCGGGTCGTCGGCACTACCCTGGTGCATGGGCGTCTTCCTGCCGAATTACCCGGTGATGGGTCATGAAACGAAGCGGGGTCCGTCGCGTTCCGACGGAC
>DASYWD010000164.1 GCA_035936415.1 Longimicrobiaceae bacterium | reverse complement strand
GAGCAGGGGGGAGCTGGTGACCGGAACACGGAGGGGAGTGATGGGGAAAGAGACGGGGCGGGCGGAGCGGCTGGCGGCCGATCTGGTGCGTACGTACGGGGAGGGGGTGGTGTCGGTGGTGCTGTACGGCTCCGCCGCGCGGGGGGAGTACGTGGAGGGGATGTCCGACCTGAACGTGCTGGTGCTCCTGCGCGACGTCGCGCCCGCCACCCTGCGCCGCGCCAGCACCCTGGCGCGCGAGTGGGTGGGGGAGGGGAACCCGCCGCCGCTGGTGATGGGGGTGGAGGAGTGGCGGCGCTCCGCGGACGTGTTCCCCATCGAGCTGTCGGACATCCGCGACGCGCACCGGACGCTGCACGGCGAGGAGCCCTTCGAGGGGATCCGGATCGACCCGGCGCACCTGCGCCTGCAGTGCGAGCACGAGCTCAAGGGGAAGCACATCCAGCTCCGCGAGCGGTACCTCTTTTCCGCGGGGGCGCCGGAGGAGCTGGGGATGGTGCTGCGGAAGTCGCTCTCCACCTTCCTGGTGCTCTTCCGGGCCGTGCTCCGGCTCAGGGGGGAGGAGGGCGTCCGCGAGCCGGAGGCCGTGATCCGCAGGACGGCGGAGCGGTCCGGCTTCGACCCGGGGCCGCTCCTGGAGGTCCTGCGCGCGCGGCGCGACGCCGGGGAGTGGCGCCCGGACCCGGACTCCCCCGTGGTGACGGGCTACCTGGAGGCGGTGGGGCGGGTGGTGGACTACGTGGACGGGCTGGGGGATGCGGCAGGCGGCGGAGTCCCCCTGTGATCGTTTCAACCCGGAGGAAGACGATGCGGCGTGTGAGACTGGCGGTGCTCCTTTTCGCGGCGGCGACCCTCCCGGCGTGCGGCTACAACCGCATCCAGGAGCTGGACGAGCGGACGGACGAGCTGAAGTCCAACATCGGGGTGGAGCTGACCAACCGGAACCAGCTCATCCCCAACCTGGTGCAGACGGTGAAGGGGGCGGCGAGCTTCGAGCGGGAGACGTACACCGGGGTGGCCCAGGCGCGCGCCGGGCTGCAGCGGGCGGAAGCGCAGCTCGGGCAGGCGCAGCAGCAGGTGGAGCAGGCGGTGCAGACCGGGGACGTGGAACGGCTCTCCGCGGCAGACGCCGCGGTGACGCGCTCCATCGGCACCTACCTGAACCTGGCCGTGGAGGCGTACCCGCAGCTCCGCGCTACGCAGAACTTCACCATGCTGCAGGACCAGCTCGCCGAGAGCGAGAACCGGATCAGCGTGGCCCGGCGCGACTACAACGCCGGGGTGCGGGAGTACAACACCTACATCCGGCAGTTCCCGCAGGTGATAACCGCGCGAGCGGTCGGCGCGGAGCGGAAGGAGCCGTTCGAGGCCCCTGCCGGCTCCGAGCAGACCCCGACGGTGGACTTCGGCCAGCCCTAGCCTGCGGTCGAGCGAAACGGCCCGGGGACGCTCCGAACACGAACGGCGGAACGACGCATCGGCATCGTTCCGCCGTTCACTCCATCTGCCGCACCGGGGTCAGTATCCCACGGGCGCGGTCGCGATCGCCTGCTGCGCGAAGTAGATCAGGAAGATCGCCACCAGCGGCGACAGGTCCATCCCCCCGGCGCTGGGGACCACCGCCGAGATCGGGCGCAGGATGGCGTCGGTCACGTTGCGGATCCACGCCACCAGCGGGTTGGCGGAGCGCGGGTCCACGAACCACGACATCAGCGCCCGCGCGATGATGAGCCACTTCAGCACTTCCAGCACGTTGTACAGGACCAGCCATCCCACGGCGGCACCCCTCGGTCTAGTGTAGATGAAGCGGCCCGGCCACGAGCTGCCGGGTGTCAGCGCCCGCCGGAGGGAGCGCCTTCGAAGGGGCCGAGAACCACCAGCGTCGGCCTGCGCAGCGCCCTCGCCACGGAGAGGAGGCCCTCCGCGTCCAGCGCGTCCAGCTCGACCAGGCGGCCGGCGGCGTCGCCCCCCAGGAACGCCTCCCGGGCCGCGGTCTGGGCCCGCGCCTCCGGGGTGTCGAGCTCCCGCAGGCGCAGCCCCCGGAAGCGGCGGACGCGCTCCGCGAACCGGGCGGAGGGGAGCGCGCGCTGGGCGTACTGCGCCACGGCCTCGTCGATCCGCCCGGCCCAGGCGTCCACCTCGCGCGGCGGGACCACGATCTGGATGCGGAGCTCCCCGCCCTCGGCGCGGCGCACCACCTCGGCCCGGGCGTTGTACACCGATCGGCGGCTGGGACCGAAGGAGAGCCCCTCCACGACCAGCTCCCCCAGGAGGCGCACCGCCTCCGCGTCCACGTCGGCGGGGAAGGGGTAGCTGGCCGCGATCCACGCGGTGATGGAGTTGTAGTCCTGGCGGATCGGCGAATCCAGCGGGGCGGCCGGCTCCACGCCGGGCGGCTGCCACGCCGTCCCGCGGAAGAACGGAGCCAGGTGCTCCCGCGCGCCCGCGGCGTCCACCGGCCCCACCACGGCCACCACGGTCCGCTCGGGGACCAGGTGGGCGCGGAGGAAGCCGTCCACGTCCGTGAGCCTCAGCTTCTCGACCGTCCTGGAGTACCCGGCCGCAGGGCGCCGCCAGGGGTGCTCCGGACCGAACACGGCGGCGTCCACCTCGCGCGCCAGGGCGTCGGCGGGGCTCGCCTCGCGGCCGATCAGCTCGGCGCGGAGCGCGGCCCGCTCGCGCACGGTCGCGATGGAGTCGGCCGGGTCGCGGAAGAGCGCCACCAGAAGCGTGCGCGACGCTTCGCGCCAGGCGTCAGGCGCGGCCAGCAGTGTGAAGGACAGCGCGTCCTTGTGCGCCTGGAGCGTCAGGTGCGCGCCCAGCGAGTCCAGGATCGGGCGGATGGGCCGGGTGGCGGCGCGGGCGGTGAGGTACGCCAGCCCGGCCTGCTCCGGGGCCTCGTCCGCGGGGCCGGCGGCGATCAGCACCTCCATGGCCACCATCGGCGTGCCCGGCTCCGGGCGCACCACCACGCGGTCCTGCGCGCCGAGCTGCCGCGGCGCCGCCGCGCCGAGGAGCAGGAGAGCCGCGGCGAGAGAGCGCGCGCAGCGGGGAAGGGAAGGACGGGTCATGGGGACCGGTTCGGGAGCCGCTGGGGGGGAACGTCCACCACCACGGGGGTGCGGTCGGCGAGCTGCGCCAGCACGGCGCGCACCGCGTCCTCGTCCACCCGCTCCACGGCGTCGTAGAAGCGCTGCGCTCCGTCGGCGTCCCCCGCCCGGTCGACGAACTGCCCCACCACCTCCGCCATGCGCTCCGGCCGGCGGGCAAAGAAGAGCATCTCGCGGCGCACTCCGGCCGCGGCGTCGCGCACCCGGACCGGGTCCAGCGACTCGGCCAGCGAGGTCACGGAGGCGCGGAC
>DASYWD010000163.1 GCA_035936415.1 Longimicrobiaceae bacterium | reverse complement strand
GTTCGGCGCCTGGCTGGCGCGGGAGGGATGCGCCGCCGCCACGGTCCGCAGGCACGCCGGCACCGCGGCGCTCTTCCTGGACTACCTGCTCCGGGACGCGAGGGTGCCGCTCCATGCGCTCACCGAGCTCGATCTGCGGCGCTTCCTCTACGAGGCGTACCCGCGCCGGGCGGACGCCGGCCGGCCGCTGGCGCTCACGGTGCCGGGCTCCCTCGCGCGCTTCTTTTCGTTCCTGTCGCACGAGGAGCGGCTGGACTGCCCCTGGGCGGCCCCCGTGCTGCGCGACCGGGAAAGCTTCGAGATCCGCCTGAGCGACCGCCAGGGCGGGTACCGGTGGAGCGGGGGAGAGTACGAGTGGTACGCCGAGCTGGACGAGCACCTCGACGACCGCCTGCTGGTCCCCTCGGCGCGGATGGCCGGCGGCGGCGAATGGGGGGACGGGGCCGGGCCGGAGGAGGTGCGGCTGCAGCGGGAGCTGCAGCGGCGCTGGCTTCTCTGGCGCGACCGGACCGTCCGCGCCGGGCACACCGACCCGGCGGAGGCGCGCCGCCGGCTGGAGGCGCGGCAGCGGAAGTGGGAGCGGACGCCGCACCCGGGGCTGGACGGCCGCACGCCCGCGGAGGCGGTGCGCGCGGAGCGGCGCGGGTGGAGGTAGCGCGACGACGATGAAGCGACTGCTGCAGGTCCTGTTCTGGTCCATCATCCCCGCCGCCTTCATCGGCCCCGGGACGGTGACCACCGCAGCTTCCGCGGGGGCCCGGCACGGCTACGCCCTGCTCTGGGCGCTCGCCTTCTCCACGCTGGCGACGCTGGTGCTCATGGAGGCGAGCACGCGCGTGACCGTGGTCTCGGGCCGCAACCTGGGCGAGGCCATCCGCGACCGCTTCGGCGGGGGCGCCTCCGGGGTGCTGGTGCTCGGCCTGGTGCTGGGCGCGGTGGTGCTGGGGAACGCGGCCTTCGAGGCCGGCAACGTCCTGGGCGCCACGGCGGGCGCGGCGCTGGGGACGGGGCTCTCCTCCGCGCTGATCCCCCTCGCCGTAGGGGCGGCCGCGGCGGGGGTGCTCTGGATCGGGACGCCCCGCACCGTCGCCACCCTGCTCGCCGTCACGGTGGGCTTCATGGGGGTCGCCTTCCTGGCGACGGCGTTCCTGCTGCGCCCGCCCGCCGGGGAGGTGATCCGCGGCGCCCTGGTGCCGTCCTTCGCCCCCGGGACGGGGCTGCTGGTCCTGGGGCTGGTGGGCACTACCGTGGTCCCCTACAACCTTTTCCTGGGCTCCGGGATCGCCGCGGGGCAGACGCTCCGCGAGATCCGCTTCGGGCTTTCCGTGGCGGTGCTGCTGGGCGGGGTCATCTCCATGGGGATCGTGGTGGTGGGCGCCGGCCTGGAAGGGGAGTTCTCGTACCCGGCGATGGCCGCGACCCTTTCCGGGCGGCTGGGCGGGTGGGGCGGGCCGCTCTTCGCCTGGGGCCTGTTCGCGGCGGGGCTCTCCTCGTCCATCACCGCGCCGCTGGCCGCGGCGGTCACGGCGCGCTCGCTCTTCGGCGGCGATCCGGAGCGCTGGGGCGACCGGGCGGCGCGCTTCCGCGCCGTGTGGGCGGGCGTACTCCTGGTGGGCGTGGGGTTCGGGGTGGCGGGGGTGCGGCCGATCCCGGCCATCATCCTGGCGCAGGCGCTCAACGCCGTGGTGCTCCCCTTCGCGGCGACGTTCCTCCTGCTGGTGGTGAACGACCGGGTGCTGATGGGGGAGCGCGGGCTGAACGGCCCGCTCTCCAACACCCTCATGGCGGCCACCGTCGGCGTGACGCTGGCGCTCGGCGTCTCCGGGGTGCTGCGGGCGGCCGCGACCGCCGCCGGGATGGCCGACCCGGGCGAGGGGACCGTCCTCCTCACCGCCGCGGCCATCGCGGCCGTCCTGCTGGTGCCGGTGCTGGCCGGGGTGCGCCGC
>DASYWD010000162.1 GCA_035936415.1 Longimicrobiaceae bacterium | reverse complement strand
GCTCGGCCCCGCCCAGAGAGAGCTTTTCGCCCACGAGCTGGACCGCCGCCTCAAGGGCGCCGGGCGCGCCGCGGACGAGCCGGTGGCCGTGGTGGGCGTGGGGTGCCGCTTCCCCGGCGCCGACGGCCCGGAGGCGTTCTGGCGGCTGCTGGAGCGCGGCGACTGCGCGGTGCGCGAGACCCCGGCGGAGCGCTGGGACGCGGACGCCTGGCACGACCCGGATCCGGAGGCGGCGGGGAAGTCGTACGTGCGCCGCGCCGCGTACCTGGACGACGTGCGGGGCTTCGACGCGCCGTTCTTCCGCATCCTCCCGCGCGAGGCCGTCCGGCTGGACCCGCAGCAGCGGCTCCTCCTGGAGGTGGCGTGGGAGGCGCTGGAGCACGCCGGGATCCCGGCGGCAGGGCTGGCGGGGAGCCGCACGGGGGTGTTCGTGGGCGTCACCACCAACGAGTACCTCCAGATGCACCTGCTGGCCGGCGACCCCGGGATGATCGACGCCTACTACGGCACCGGGAACATCGCCAGCGCGGCGGCGGGGCGCCTGTCGTACGTGCTGGGGCTGGAAGGCCCGGCGGTGGTGGTGGACACGGCGTGCTCGTCGTCGCTCGTGGCCGTGCACCTGGCCTGCCGCAGCCTGCGCAGCGGCGAGGCCGACCTGGCGCTGGCCGGCGGTGTGAGCCTGATGCTCTCGCCGGAGGCCAACGTCTTCCTGAGCCGCGCCCGCGCGGTGGCGCCGGACGGGACGTGCAAGACCTTCTCGGCCGCGGCGGACGGCTACGGCCGGGGGGAGGGGTGCGGCGTCGCCGTCCTCAAGCGCCTTTCCGACGCGCTCCGCGACGGCGACCGCGTCCTGGCCGTCGTCCGCGGCTCGGCCATCAACCACGACGGCGCCAGCAGCGGCTTCACGGTTCCCAGCGGGGCCGCGCAGCAGGCGGTGGTCCGGGAGGCGCTGGAGGCGGCCGGGATCGCCCCGGCCGAGGTGGGCTACGTGGAGGCGCACGGGACGGGGACGCCGCTGGGCGACCCCATCGAGGTGCGCTCCCTGGCCGCGGTGCTGGGCGAGGGGCGCCCCGCGGACGCGCCGCTGGTCCTCGGTTCCGTGAAGACCAACGTCGGCCACCTGGAGGCCGCCGCCGGGATCGCGGGCCTGGTGAAGGCGGTGCTCGCGCTGCACCGCGAGGAGGTCCCGCCGCACCTGCACTTCGACGCGCCCAACCCGCGCATCGAGTGGGACCGGCTCCCGGTGACCGTCGCGACGGAGCGGACGCCGTGGCCGCGGAACGGGCGCCGCCGCGTGGCAGGGGTCAGCTCCTTCGGGATGAGCGGCACCAACGCGCACGTCGTACTGGAAGAGGCGCCCGTCTTCGAGGAGCCCGCCGCCGCCGACGCGCCGCTGCCGCTCGTCCTCCCGCTCTCGGCCCGCTCCGGGGAGGCGCTCGCGGCGCTCGCCGGGCGGATGGAGCGGCACCTGGCGGAGCACCCGGAGCAGGACGCGGCGGACGTGTGCTTCAC
>DASYWD010000161.1 GCA_035936415.1 Longimicrobiaceae bacterium | reverse complement strand
CGCGTCTCGGGCGCCCCGCCGGCCCTGCCGCCCCTGCGCCTCCAGTACGCCGACTACGCCGCCTGGCAGCGCCGGCGCCTGGCCGGGGAGCGCCTGGCGGAGGAGCTCGCCTGGTGGCGGGAGCGCCTGGCCGGCTGCCCGCCCCTGGAGCTCCCCACCGACCACCCGCGGCCCCGCGCCCTCTCCGGCCGGGGCGCCCGGCACGCCTTCACCCTCGAAGCGCCGCTGGCCGCGGCCCTGCGGGAGCTCGCGCGGCGGGAGCGGACCACCCTCTTCACCGTGCTCGTCGCGGGGTTCCAGGCGCTCCTGGGCCGCTGGTCCCGGCAGGAGGACCTGGCGGTCGCCACCGCCGTCTCCCACCGCCCGCACCGGGAGCTGGAGGGCGTGGTGGGGTGCTTCCTCAACGACCTGGTGCTCCGGGCGGACCTCTCCGGCGACCCGTCCTTCCGTGAGCTCCTGGGGCGGGCGCACGAGACGGTGGTGGGGGCGCTCGCCCACCAGGAGCTCCCCTTCGAGCGGCTGGTCGAGGAGCTCCAGCCCCGGCGGGACCTCTCGCGGCACCCGCTCTTCCAGGCCATGGTCGTGCTGGAGAACGCGCCGATCTCCGAGGTGCGCCTCCCGGGCCTGACCCTCCGGCCGCTCCCCCTCGACGCAGGCACCGCCCGCTTCGACCTGACCCTGTCGGTGGTGGACGGGGCCGCGGAGCTAGAGGCCACCCTGGAGCACAGCACGGAGCTGTTCACTCCGGAGACGGCCGCCCGGATGGCGGACCACCTCGTGCGCCTCCTGGCCGGCGCGGCCGCCGAGCCGGAGCTGCCGCTGTCGCGCCTTCCCCTGGCGGGGGAGGAGGAGCGGCGCCGGGTGCTCCACCTGTGGAACGCCACGGAGCGGGAGTACGGCGGGCCCGCGCTGCTGCACCGGCTGGTGGAGGAGCAGGCCCGGCGCACGCCGCACGCCGTGGCCGTCGAGTCCGGCGGGGCGACGCTGACCTGCTCCGCGCTCGTCCGCCTGGCCGCCCGCCTGGCCCACCGGCTGCGGCGGCTGGGGGTGGGGCCGGAGGCGCGGGTGGGCGTCCTCTGCGAGCGCTCGCTGGAGCTGCCGGTGGCCCTCCTCGCCACGCTCCAGGCCGGCGGCGCCTGGGTCCCCCTCGATCCGGACGATCCGCCGGAGCGCCTGGCCCTGGTCCTGGAGGACGCCGCGCCGACGGTGCTCCTCGCCCAGGAGCGCCACGCGGCGCGGCTGCAGGCGTCCTGCCCGGTCGTGCTCCTGGACCGCCTGGAAGAGGAGCTCTCCGGCGAGCCGGACACGCCCCCCGCCGTGGAGGTGGCGCCGGAGGGCCTCGCCTACGTCCTCTTCACCTCGGGGTCCACCGGCCGGCCCAAGGGGGCGATGAACTCGCACCGGGGGATCGCCAACCGCCTTCTCTGGATGCAGGAGGCCCTCGCCCTCGGGCCCGACGACCGGGTGCTGCAGAAGACCCCGATCTCCTTCGACGTCTCGGTCTGGGAGCTCTTCTGGCCGCTGGTGGCCGGCGCGCGCCTGGTGCTCGCCCCCCCGGGCGAGCACCGGGACCCGGTGGCCCTGGCGCGCACCATCACCGAGGCCGGGATCACCACCGTCCACTTCGTCCCCTCCATGCTCCGCGCCTTCCTGGAGCAGGGCGCGGAGGCCCTCGCCGCCTGCGCGGTCCTCCGGCGGACGATCGCGAGCGGCGAGGCCCTCCCCCGCGACCTGGTGGAGAGGTGGCACGCCCGGGTGGGTGCCCCCCTGTTCAACCTCTACGGCCCCACCGAGGCGGCGGTGGACGTCTCCTGGCGGCGCTGCCCGCCGGGGGAGGAGGGGGTGGTGCCGATCGGCCGGCCGGTGGCGAACACGCGGCTCCACGTGCTCGACGAGCACTTCGAGCCGGCGCCGCCGGGAGTCCCGGGAGAGCTCGCCATCGGCGGGGTGCAGGTGGGCCGCGGCTACCTGGGGCGGCCGGAGCTGACGGCGGAGCGCTTCGTCCCCGACCCCTTCGGCCCCCCGGGAGCGCGCCTCTACCGCACCGGCGACCTGGCCCGCTGGAGGGGAGACGGCGAGCTGGAGTTCCTCGGCCGGCTGGACCTGCAGCTCAAGGTGCGGGGCATGCGGGTGGAGGCCGGCGAGGTGGAGGCGGCCCTGCGCGCCTGCCCGGGGGTGCGCGAGGCGGTCGTGGCCGTGCGCGAGGCCGGTCCCGGAGACGGACGGCTGGTGGCGTGGATCGTCCCCGAGGGGGAGCCGCCCACGGCCGCCGATCTGCGGCGGCGGCTAGGCGGGCGGCTTCCCGCGGCCATGGTGCCCGCCGCCTTCGTCCCCCTGGAGCGCCTCCCCACCACCGCGAGCGGCAAGGTGGACCGCGGGGCGCTCCCGACGCCGCCCTGGTGGGACGCCGGGGAGGAGCGCCAGCACGCGCCGCCCTCCACCCCGGCCGAGGAGCTGCTCGCCGGGCTCTGGGGCGAGCTCCTGGGCACCGGGCGGGTGGGGGTGGCCGACGACTTCTTCGAGCTGGGCGGCCACTCGCTCCTGGCCGGCCGGTTGGTGGCCCGCCTGCGCCGTGCCCGGGGGGTGGAGCTCCCGCTGCGTGCCGTGTTCGAGGCGCCCACGCTCGGCGAGCTGGCCCGCCGCCTGGAGGAGGCGGAGGGCGTGGCGGAGGACGAGATCCCGCGGGTGCCGCGCGGGGAACCCCTCCCCCTCTCCTGGGCCCAGGAGCGCCTCTGGTTCCTGGACCAGCTCGACTCCGGCTCGCCGGTTCACGGGATCCCCGCCGCCCTGCGCCTGCGGGGAGCGGTGGACCCGGAGCTCCTGGCGGAGGCGCTCCGCCGGGTGGCGGCCCGCCACGAGGTCCTGCGCACCCGCTACGGTATCGCCGGGGGGCGCCCGTACCAGCTCGTCGCCCCGGCGGCGGAGGCTCCCCTGGCGGTGAGCGACCTGGGGCACCTTCCCCCCGGCGAGCGCGAGGCGCGCGCGGCGGAGCTCCAGGCCGGGGAGGCGGTGGCGCGCTTCGACCTCGTGGACGGTCGCGTGCTCCGCGCCCACCTGGTCCGCCTCGGCGGGGCGGAGCACCTGCTCCTCGTCCACCTGCACCACGTGGCCGGGGACGGGTGGTCGCTAGGGGTCCTCTTCCAGGACCTGGCCGCCTGCTACCGGGCCCTCGCCCGGGGCGAGGAGCCGCGCCTCCCCGCGCTCCCCGTCCAGTACGCGGACTTCGCCGTCTGGCAGCGCCGGCGCCTGGAGGGAGGCGACCTCGCGCCGCAGCTGGAGTGGTGGCGGGAGCGCCTGGCCGGGGCCCCGGACCACCTGGACCTCCCCCTCGACCACCCGCGGCCCCCGGTGCAGACCGCCCGCGGCGAGCGGGAGAGCCTGGTCCTGGCCCCGGAGCTCGCGGGGGCGGTGCGGGAGCTGGGCCGGCGGGAGGGGGCGACGCCGTTCATGACGATGCTCGCCGCGTTCGCCGTGCTCCTCGCCCGCTGGAGCGGGCAGCACGACATGGTGGTGGGGGTGCCGGTCGCCGACCGCCCCCGTCCCGAGCTGGAGGGGGTGGTGGGCAACTTCCTGAACACCCTCCCCCTGCGCCTGGACCTCTCGGGGGACCCGTCGTTCCGGGAGCTGCTGGCGCGGGTCCGGGAGGTCGCCCTGGGCGCCTTCGCCCGGAAGGAGGTCCCCTTCGAGGCGATCCTGGAGGCGCTCCAGCTCCGCCGCGACCTCGCCCGCACCCCCCTGTTCCAGGTCTTCTTCAACGTCCTGAACTTCCCCCTCCCCCCGCTGGAGCTCCCCGGCGCGGAGGTGGAGCCCGCGGACACCCCCGAGCCCCCGGCGCGCTTCGACCTGACCCTCTACACCGCCGACGAGGGGGCCGGGACGCGCTGCGACCTGGTCTACAACGCCGACCTCTTCGGCCGGGACCGCATGGCCGAGGCGCTGCGCCAGCTCCGGGCGGTGCTGGAGCAGGCGGTGGCGGACCCGGAGCGGCCGGTGGGCGCCCTGTCGCTGGTCACGCCGGAGGCGCGGCGCATGCTCCCGGACCCCGCGGCCCCCCTGGACGGCTCCTGGCGCGGCCCGGTGCCGGCCTGGCT
>DASYWD010000160.1 GCA_035936415.1 Longimicrobiaceae bacterium | reverse complement strand
CCCCCGGGGCAGCCGGATCGGCGTACGTCAGCCGACGACGGCGTTCAGCACACCCTGCTGGATCAGGAACGCCACCACGATCGCGAAGAGCGTGGCGCCCTCGACGAGCGCCGCAAGAATCAGCGCGGCCGTCTGGATGTTCCCGGCGATCTCCGGCTGGCGGGCCATGCCCTCCATGGCGCGGGCGCCGATCAGGCCGATGCCGAGCCCGGCGCCGATCACCGCGAGACCGGCGCCGATGGCGGCACCGAGAAGACCGTTGTTCAGGAACGCGTTCGCGACTTCCACAGCCTGCATGGCGAGCATGCATCCCTCCTGGGATCTATGATAAACCGTTCGGGCACCGCTCCGCGCGGCTCTCGGCCGCGGACGCTACCAGGCGGATCCCGCCACGCGTCCTCCCCGGGCGCCCATCCCCCGGGTACTGTACGACGGAGGAGGAGCACGCCTCCGCCGACGCGGCCATTCGGGGCGGCCGCGCGAGCCCACGGCGACCTCAGTGGTGCGCGTGCTGCATCAGCCCGATGAACACGCTGCTGAGCAGCGTGAAGATGTACGCCTGGAGGAACGAGACGAAGATCTCCAGGAACGTGATCGCCACCCCCATGAGGATCGGCGCCACCAGGACGTAGTAGCTCCCGAACACGAAGATCAGGGAGATGATCGCCAGGAGCACGATGTGCCCCGCAGTCATGTTCGCCATGAGGCGGACCGCCAGCGCGAACGGCTTGGTCAGCTTCCCCACGATCTCCACCGGGGTCATGATGACCAGCATCAGGACGCGCATGGGGAGGGCGAGATCCTTGTTCCAGTAGACGACCGTCCCCAGGTAGCCGGCGCCCTGCGCCCGCATCCCGCCCCCCTCGATGACGAAGAAGGTGAGGATCGCAAGCGCCGCGGTGACCGAGATGTTGGCCGTGGCGGTGGACCCCCAGGGGACCAGCCCCAGCAGGTTGGCGAAGAGGATGAAGAAGAAGAGGGTGAGCAGGAACGGGGCGAACTTCTCCCCACCGTGCCCGATGTTCCTCATCACCACCTCGTTGCGGATGTAGAGGACGAATGCCTCCACCAGGTTGTGCCGCCTCCCCGCCGTCCGGCCGGACTGCGCGCGCCCGGCGAGCGCCGCCGCGGGGAGGAGGAAGAGGAGCGTCAGCAGCCCCGCGATCCCCAGAAAGAGGACGTGCTTGGTGGGGGTCATGTCGATGGGCCCCACCTGCCAGGAGTGCTCCTCGGGGAAGTGGACGACCCCGAAGGGGGTCTCCCACTCGCGGCTGTCGAGGATGTGGTGCATGAAGTCCACCCCCTCGCCGTGCCCCTCCTCGCCCGCGACGTGCTGGGCGGCGGCCTCCACCTGCGGCTGCGCGGGCTGGACGGCGGGCCCCTCGTGCCCCGGGCCGGTCTGCTGGAACGCGCCCGCCAGGGCGAGCATGAGTGCGAAGCTAGCGATCATCGAAGCTCTTCCGTGTGTCAGCCGCAAGAAAGACCGGCTCCAGCAGGGTGGTCGCGAACAGCACGCTCACCAGCGTGAAGAGGGTGGGCGCCCCCGGGAGCCCCGCGAGCGGGAGGACCACCAGCGCGACCACCGCCACCAGCGCGAACCGCCCCAGCATCCCCAGCCCGAAGCCCAGCATCTGCCGCCCGGGGAGGAGCACCAGCAGCGCCCAGTAGCTGAGCAGCTGGAAGGCGCCGCCGATCGCCGCCCCCGCTACCACCCCGGTCCGCGCCTCCGGCCCGGCCATGCCGGTCCCCGCCAGCGCCACCAGCACCGAGACGACCACCACCAGCAGCGTGAAGACGGCGGGCTTCGTCACCGCCGCTCCTCCCGGTCCCGGTCCCGCCGGGCCCCGCTCCCGCCCAGCTTCCGGACGATGGAGTAGAGCGCGGCCCCGAAGCCCACGAACACCCCCAGCATCAGCAGCCAGGGGGAGGTGCCCAGCTTCTCGTCCAGCCACCGCCCCGCGTACAGGAAGACGAGGATGGAGAGGGCGAACTGGAGTCCGACCCCCATGTACTCCGCAGCCCCGGGGATGGGGGGCCGCTCCTTCTCGTCTCGCCGCGGTTCCAGGGCCATGCGTCGTCGGGTTTTCCACTCCCTCGGGCTGGTCAGACCGGCAATATAGGCGCTTGTGAAATTTTTCGCAAGCTCCCGAAAACGGCGCGGAACGGGGTGCGCTTGACGCTCCCGAACCCCGGCTCCTATCTTGCGATCCGGGCAGATCCGGAGTCCGTGGAGCCGTGCCCCGGAGCGCGCGGGACCCCCTGCTCCGCCCCTCACGAAGAAGCGATGATGCCGCACACCGCCACCCGTCTCTTCCTCGTTCTGGCCGTAGCCCTGGTCTCGGCCTGCGCCGCCGGCGCCCTGGGCGGGGGCGGCTCCGGCGCCCTGGTCTCGTCGCTGCAGGTGGAGACCTTCCCCGACAGCGTCCGGCTCTCGCTGCAGGTCACCAACGCGGGCTCCCAGCCGGTCACGCTCGACTTCCCCAGCGGGCAGTCGTTCGACTTCCTGGTCACCCGCGGCGGAGCGGAGGTGTGGCGCTGGTCCTCGGACCGGATGTTCACCCAGGCGCTCCGCACCGAGACGCTCGCCCCGGGCGAGACGCGCGCCTTCGACGCGGCGTGGCAGCCCCCCGCGGGGACCAGCGGCGAGTTCGTGGCGCGCGGCTTCCTCACCGCGCGCGGCCACGCGGCGGAGCAGCAGGCGCGCTTCCGTCTCCCCTGAGCCGCCGCCCGAATCCTCGTGGACACCGGCCCCTTGCGACGCATCCCGTTCGCCGCGCCCACCCGGCGTGGCGCGGCCGCGCGCGCGCCGCATCCGGGAGCCGCGTCGTGAGCGGAGGGGTGCGGCGCCTGCTGGAGCTTCTCCGCGGAGAGCCCCCGCGCGACGAGCGCGCGGGGAGCGACCCGCTCGACATGGCGCCGGCCGAGCTGGAGGAGCGCGAGCGGCAGATGATCGAGCGGGTGCTCCGGCTGGGGAGCACCCGCGCCTGGGACGTGATGACGCCGCGGGTGGATGTGCTGGCGTGGCCCGCCCGGATGACGCT
This sequence comes from Longimicrobiaceae bacterium, assembly GCA_035936415.1. Classification (NCBI taxonomy): domain Bacteria; kingdom Pseudomonadati; phylum Gemmatimonadota; class Longimicrobiia; order Longimicrobiales; family Longimicrobiaceae; species Longimicrobiaceae bacterium. Next base: position 3,622 of record DASYWD010000160.1, on the reverse strand, counting down.
GGCGGAGCTGGCGCCGCAGCTCTCCTCGGTCCGCTACTCGCGGATCCCCGTGTTCCGGGAGCGGATCGACGACGTGGTGGGGGTGCTCTACACGCGCGAGGCGTACGAGGCGCTCGTCGCCGGCCAGCGCGACGTGTCGCTGGGAGAGCTGGCGCGGGAGCCCTTCTTCGTCCCCGGAAGCGTCACCCTCCTCAAGCTGCTCGGCGACTTCCAGCAGCGCCGCATCCACATGGGGGTGGTGATCGACGAGTACGGCGGAACGGACGGGCTGGTGACGCTGGAGGACATCCTGGAGGAGCTGGTCGGGGAGATCGTGGACGAGACGGACCTGGAGGAGCAGCCCATCGTCCGGGTGTCCCGCAACGAGGTCCTGGCCGAGGGCTACGCGGACCTCCGGGAGATCAACCACTTCTTCAACACCACCTTCCCGCAGCTGGAGCACCGCTCCGTGAACGGCTACCTGCTGGAGGAGCTGGGATACGTCCCCCGCCCCGGCGCGGAGTTCGAGCGGGAGGGGGTGCGGATCCGGGTGGAGGACGCCTCGGACACGCAGGTGCTCCGGGTGCGGCTGACGCGCCCCCACCTGGAGGAGGAGCAGCCCGCGGCAGCCCCCCCGGACGCGGGGAGCGGCGGGGACCCGGGGCGCCGTGGGTGACTTCCCCACCGCGGCCGACGTGCTGGCCGCCGCGCGCCGGGTGGAGGGGAGGGTGCGGCGGACGCCGCTGGAGCCCAGCCCCTGGCTAGGCGGGCACGTCGGCACCGAGGTGCACCTGAAGCTGGAGAACCTGCAGCGCACCGGGGCGTTCAAGCTGCGTGGGGCCGTCAACGCGCTCGCCGCGCTCGCTCCGGAGGCGCGGGCCCGCGGGGTGGTGACCGCCTCCGCCGGGAACCACGGGATGGGGGTGGCGTGGGCCGCGCGCGCCCTGGGGGTCCCGGCGCACGTGTTCGTCCCGGACACCGCCGCGGCCACCAAGCGGCGGCGCATCGCCCGCTTCGGCGCGGCGCTGCGCGAGGTCCCCGGCGGATACGACGAGGCGCACCACGCGGCGGAGGAGCACGCGCGCGAGACGGGGCTCCCCTTCGTGAACGCCTTCAGCGACTTCCAGGTGGTCGCCGGGCAGGGGACGGTGGGGCTGGAGGTGCTGCAGGAGCTTCCGGGGGCGCGGACGCTGGTGGTCCCGGCAGGGGGCGGAGGGCTGATCGGCGGGATCGGCGTCGTCGCGCGGGCGCTCGGGGCGAGCGTCCGTGTCGTCGGGGTGCAGACGGATGCGACCAGCGCCCTCCACGACTCCCTCGCCGCGGGCGAGCTGCGCTCCCCGCCCGTGGTGCCCACGCTCTGCGAGGGGCTCTCCGGGGACATCGACGCGCGCAGCCTGGAACTGGCCAGGCGGGTGGTGGACGAGGTGGTGCTGGTGAGCGAGGACGCGGTCCGCCGCGCCATCCGCCACCTCTACCTGGAGGAGGGGATCGTGGCGGAAGCGTCCGCGGCGGTCTCCGTCGCCGCGCTCCTGGAGGGCGCGGTCCCGGGGCTCCGGGGCCCCGTGGTCGCCGTGCTGAGCGGCGGCAACATCGACGCGGCGCTCCTGGCCGCGATCCTGTCGGAGTAGCACAACCGGAAGCGAGGTCCTTCGGCACATGGCGACCATCCTCCCCTTCCGCGGCATCTGGCCGCGCATCCACCCCACGGCGTTCGTCGCCCCCACGGCCGTGGTGATCGGCAACGTGACGGTCGGGGAGGAGGCGAGCATCTGGTTCGGCGCCGTCCTGCGCGGCGACGAGCCGGAGCACGAGATCTCCGTGGGCGCGCGCACCAGCATCCAGGACAACTGCGTGATCCACGTGAGCAGGCGCGGCCCCACCGTGATCGGCCCCGAGGTGACGGTGGGGCACGGGGCCATCATGGAGAGCTGTACCGTTGGCCGGGGGGCGCTGATCGGGATGAACGCCGTGATCCTGCAGGGCGCCACGGTGGGCGAGCAGGCGCTGGTGGCCGCCGGCGCGGTGGTCCCGGACGGCGGCGAGGTCCCCGCGCGGCACCTGGCGGCCGGTACCCCCGCACGGGTGAAGAAGGAGCTGGAGGGCGCGTCGCTGGACTGGGTGCAGCACAGCGCCGGCCACTACGTGGAGCTGTCCCGCGACTATCTCGCCCAGGGCGTCGGCCGGGCGGAGTCCGCAGGGGCCGGGAAGTGATGGAGGAACCGCACTCCAGGCTCCCCCTCCCCACGGTTGGAGCGGCGGAGGGATGATCGCGAGGAGCAGGTCGCCGGAGGTGCTGGTGGTGGGCGGCGGGGTCATCGGGTGCGCGGTGGCGCGCCACCTGGCGCTCGGGGGCGCCCGCGTGCGCGTGCTGGAGCGGGCGGAGCCCGGCGCGGAGGCGTCCTGGGCGGCGGCGGGAATGCTGGCGCCGCTGGCGGAGGCGGACGGACCGGGCCCCTTCCTGGACCTGCTCCTTCGGGGTCGCGAGGAGTTTCCGGCCTTTGCCGCCGCGCTCCGCGAGGAGACCGGGATCGACGTGGGGTACTCGGACGCCGGGACGCTGTCGCTCGCCCTGACGGACGCGGACGAGCGGGCGCTCGAGCGCCGGCACGCCTGGCAGTCCGCGGCGGGGCTCGGGACGGAGCGGCTGACCCCGGAGGAGGCCCGGGAGCTGGAGCCCGGGATCACCCCGGAGACGCGCTGGGCGCTCCGCTTCCTCGGCGACCACCAGGTGGAGAGCCGGGAGCTCGCCCGCGCGCTCTACGTGGCCGCGACGCGGGCAGGCGCCGACGTGCGCACCGAGGCCGCGGTCGACCGGCTGGCGTGGTCCGGAGACCGGCTGGCCGGGGTGGAGCTGGCCGACGGGGATCTCGTGGAGGCGGACGCGGTGGTGCTGGCGGCGGGGTGCTGGGCGGGGCGCCTGGGGGGACTTCCGCGCGCGCTTCCGGTCCTCCCGGTGCATGGGCAGATCGCCGCGGTGGCGGTCCTCCCGCAGCGCTTCCGGCACTGCGTCGAGACACCGCGCTGCTACCTCGTCCCCCGCGCGGACGGGCGCCTGATCGCCGGGGCGACCGTCGAGCGCGGCGTCTGGCGCAAGGCGGTCACCCCCGCCGGCCTCTGCTCCCTCCTGGCCGGGGCCACCGAGATCGCGCCCTGGGTCGGCGACCTCCCCATCGTGGAGACGTGGTCCGGCCTCCGCCCCGGCACCCCGGACGACCTCCCGGTGCTGGGGCCCGATCCCGAGGTACCCAACCTCTTCTACGCCACCGGGCACTTCCGCAACGGCATCCTGCTGGCGCCGCTGACCGGAGAGCTGATCGGGGAGATGGTGCTGGCGGGGGACTGCGGGGTCGATCTGGAGCCGTTCGGGATCGGACGGTTCTGAGGCCCGGCCCCCACCCGGCTCGCTCGAGGCTCGCAACACTTTGCCCCCTATATCCCCCAATTCTGGGGGAGGGCTTTTTGTCAGGTCGGCATCGGAGCGAGTCGGCAGAGCCCCCTCCCCCGGCCCCTCCCCCGCAAGCGGGAGAGGGGAGCACTTCAACTGCCGTGCGGCACCTCGCGGAGAGGGGCGCAGGGTGGGGGTGGGGGTGGTCGGAGGAAGAAGTGGATGTCTGAGCGAAGCGAGTTCACTTCTTCCGGAGAC
>DASYWD010000159.1 GCA_035936415.1 Longimicrobiaceae bacterium | reverse complement strand
GTCGCCTTCGGCGGCGAGACGCTGGCGTACGCGGAGCTGGAGCGCCGCGCCAACCGCCTCGCCAACCACCTGCGCCGCCTGGGCGTGCGCCCCGAGGACCGGGTGGGGATCTGCCTGGAGCGCTCGCTGGAGCTGCCGGTGGCTATGCTGGCCGTGCTCCGCGCGGGGGCGGCGTACGTCCCGCTGGACCCCGGCTACCCCGCCGAGCGGCTGGCGCTGATGCTGGAGGACTCCGGCGTCCGCGTGGTGCTGGCCGAGCGGGCGCTGCGGGACCGCCTTCCGGCGCACGCGGCCGCGGCGGTCTTCGTGGACGCCGCCCGCGAGCGCATCGCGGCGGAGAGCGCCGAAGCGCCCGCGGTGGAGAGCGACGCCGAGCAGCTGGCGTACGTGATCTACACCTCGGGATCCACCGGCACGCCCAAGGGAGTCGCCGTCCCGCACCGCGCGCTCGCCAACCACATGGGGTGGATGCAGCGCGCCTTCCCGCTTGCGGCGGACGACCGCGTGCTGCAGAAGACGCCCGCGAGCTTCGACGCCTCCGTGTGGGAGTTCTGGGCGCCGCTGCTGGCGGGGGGCGTCCTGGTGGAGGCGCCGCCCGGCGCGCACCGCGACCCCGCGGAGCTGGCCCGCGTCGTGGAGCGGGAGCGGATCACCGTGCTCCAGCTCGTCCCCTCGCTCCTGGGGGCGATGCTGGAGGCGGGCGGGCTGGAGCGCTGCACCGCGCTGCGCCGGCTCTTCTGCGGCGGCGAGGCGCTGCCGGCGGAGCAGGCCGCCCGGGCGCGCGCGCTGACCGGCGCGGAGGTGGTGAACCTGTACGGACCCACGGAGGCGTGCATCGACACGACCTCGCACGTCTTCGCCGGGGGCGAGCCCGGGGCGACGGTGCCCATCGGACGCCCGGTGGACAACGTGAGCGCGCGGGTGCTGGACCCGCGCGGCGGGCCGGTGCCGACCGGCGTCCCGGGGGAGCTGCACGTGGGCGGGGCGCAGCTCGCGCGGGGGTACCTGGGGCGGCCGGAGCTGACGGCGGAGACGTTCGTCCCCGACGCCCTCGGGGACGCGGACGAGACGGGCGCTCGCGCGTACCGCACCGGGGACCGGGTGCGCCGGCTGGCGGACGGGACGCTGGAGTTCCTGGGGCGGATCGACCAGCAGGTCAAGGTGCGCGGCTTCCGCATCGAGCCCGCCGAGATCGAGGCCGCGCTCCGCGCGCACCCCGCCGTGGGCGACGCGGTCGTGGTGGCGCGCGCCGATGGGACCGGGGGCGCGCGCCTGGTGGCGTACCACCTCCCCGCGGACGGAGCGGAGCGCCCGGGTGCGGCGGAGCTGCGGGCGTGGCTTCGCGTGGGGCTGCCGGACCCCATGGTCCCCGGCGCCTTCGTGGCGCTGGACGCCTTTCCCCTCACGCCCGGCGGAAAGATCGACCGCCGCGCGCTTCCCGAGCCCGAGGCGGAAGCCGCCGCCGCGGCGGAGCACGTGCCACCCTCCACTCCCGTGGAGGAGATCCTGACGGGGATCTGGGCCGAGCTGCTCCACCTCGCGCGCGTGGGCGTCCACGACGACTTCTTCGCGCTGGGCGGCCATTCCCTGCTCGGCACGCAGGTGATCTCCCGGGTGCGGGACGCGCTCGGGGTCGAGCTGCCGCTGCGCGCCCTCTTCGAGGAGCCCACGATCGCGGGGCTGGCCGGGCGCATCGCGTCGCTGCCGGGTGGCGGGGCGGGGGTCGCGCCGCCGATCGAGCGGGCCGGGCGGGAGGGACGTACCGCGCTGCCGGCGTCGTACGCGCAGCAGCGGCTGTGGGTGGTGGACCGGCTGGAGCCGGGGAGCGCCGCGTACAACATGCCGTTCGCGCTGCGGCTGACGGGCGCGCTGGACGTGGAGGCGCTGGAGCGCACGCTGGCGGAGGTCGTGCGGCGGCACGAGACGCTGCGCACGCGCTTT
>DASYWD010000158.1 GCA_035936415.1 Longimicrobiaceae bacterium | reverse complement strand
CCGTCCCGCCGTCGTCCTTCCGCGCGGGCCGGGTGAGACCGGCCTCACGGCGTCACCGTCCGGTCCGGCTCACGCCTCCCAGGGAAGCTCCGCCTTGCCGAAGTGGCCGTAGTTGGTGGTCTGGCGGTAGAAGGGCCGGAGCAGGTTCAGCTGCTCGATGATGGCCGCCGGGCGGAAGTCGAAGCCGCGCACGAAGTCCGCCGCCGCGCGCTCGTCGCCGGTGCCGAAGGTGTCCACCTTCACCGAGACCGGCTGCGCCACGCCGATGGCGTACGCCACCTGCACCTCGGCCTTCTTGGCGAGCCCGGCCTTCACCACCTGCCGGGCCACGTAGCGGCAGAAGTATGCGCCGCTCCGGTCCACCTTGGACGGGTCCTTCCCGGAGAAGGCGCCGCCGCCGTGACGGCCCGCGCCGCCGTAGGTGTCCACGATGATCTTGCGCCCGGTGACGCCCGCGTCCGCCGAGGGGCCGCCCTGCACGAAGCTCCCGGTGGGGTTCACCAGGACGCGCACGTCGTCGTGGTACCACCCCTCCAGCCCCTCTGGGATGACCGTGGTGGCCAGGAAGTGCCGGATCTCGTCGCGGTCCACGCCCGCGGCGTGCTGGGTGGAGATCAGCACGTCGGTGACCCGCACCGGGGTGTTCCCCTCGTACTCCACCGACACCTGCGTCTTGGAGTCCGGACGGAGCCAGCTCACCGTCCCCTCCTTGCGGTGCCGCGCCAGGACGCGCGCCAGGCGGTGCGACAGGAGGATGGGGAGCGGCATCAGCTCCGGCGTCTCATCGGTGGCGTAGCCGAACATGATCCCCTGGTCGCCCGCGCCCTGCTCGCCCACGAGCGAGGTGGTGGCGGTCACCCCCTGGTCGATCTCCGCCGCCTGCGCCGACAGGAAGGAGATGATCTTCACGTCGTCGGCGCGGAAGGGCTGGTCCGCGTCCGTGTAGCCGATCTCGCGGATGGCGGCGCGGACCACGGCGTCGAGGTCCACCGTGGCGCTCGAGGTGATCTCGCCCGCCAGCACCACCGTGTCCTCCTTGCAGAGCACCTCGCACGCGACGCGGCTCCGCGGGTCCTGCTGCAGGTGGGCGTCCAGGATGGAGTCGGCGATGAAGTCGCAGACCTTGTCCGGGTGCCCCTCCGAGACGGACTCCGAGGTGAAGGTGTACTTGACGACGGCCGGCGCGTCGACGGGCGTGGGAAGGACGGTGCTCATGGCTCTCCTGAAAGGTGGTGCGGTGCGGGGCGAGCGTCGTGGAAAGGACGAGGGCCCGCCGTCGGTAGGACGGCGGGCCCTGACGACGCTTTAGGCGGTTTCCGTTTTCAGGAGCGAGCTCGCCAAGCTGTCGTTCAAAGCACTCGCTCCGCCCGCGGACGCGGGCCGGAATCTCCGGGTGTCAAAAAGGGTCCCGCTGCGTTTCCGCGCGGGACCCCGCGGCGGTTTAGCACATTTGTAACGCGGAGCAATCGCGAGAAATCGCCGCGGTGCGGTGTCGCACGGCGCGGAGTATAGCGTACGTCCCACCGCTCCGCAAGGGGCACCGCGTGTGCGGCCGCAGCCCACCGTTCAGGCCGGCGGGTCCGCGGGGGCCAGGTCCGGGACGCGCCAGCTCACGGCCAGGGTGGCGAGCGCGAAGAGGACGATGCTCCAGAGCACCAGGTGCAGGCCCGCTGAGAGCCCCTCCCGGAGGAGCGGGAGGGTCGCCGGGTCCAGCGCGCCGCCGCCCGGGCCGCCCTCGCCGATCAGGCTGCGCACGCTGTCCAGCGACACGCGCCCGGACAGGCCGGTCCGCTCCAGGTACCGCTCCAGGCGGAGGTTGAGGATCCCCCCGAGCAGCGCCGCGCCCATGGCGTTCCCGATGTTGCGCATGAGCATGTTGGACGCGGTCGCCACCGCGCGCTGCCGCCAGGGGACGCTGCTCTGGATGGCGACGATGTAGGTGGTGTTCAGCAGCCCGAAGCCGAGACCCATGACGAACGCCCCGAGCGCGGTGGGCACGACGCCCCGGCTGGCGGTGAGCGCGATCACCAGCGCGCCCGCGAGCGCCGCCAGGGCGCCGGCGCGCACCAGCCTCCGCACCCCGAGGCGGACGAAGAGCCGCCCGGCCACCACCGACGCGATGGGCCACCCCAGCGTCATCCCCGACAGGGTGAAGCCCGCCACCAGCGCGGAGCGGCCCAGCACCCCCTGCACGAAGGTGGGGAGAAAGCTGATCAGCCCGATCATCGCCACCCCCAGCGCGAGGATGGCCGCGTTGCCGAGGCGGATCACCCGGATGCTCCACATCTCCAGGTGCATCAGCGGGTCGGGCGCGCGCCGCTCGTGGCGCACGAAGAGGAACAGGCAGACGAGCGACGCCCCGGCCAGCGCCCCCGCCGCCCCCGCTCCCCACTCCCCGCCCTGCGTCAGCGCCAGCATCAGCGCCGTGAGCCCCACCAGGAGCAGCCCCGCGCCCGCGAAGTCGATGCTGCGCTCGTGGTGCTCGATCCGCTCGTGCAGGAAGAGCCCGATCAGCAGCATCGACACGATCCCGAACGGCACGTTGAGCCAGAAGATCCAGTGCCAGTCCGCGTTCTGCACGATCAGGCCGCCCGCCAGCGGCCCCAGGATGGAGGAGATCCCCCACACGCTCGCCAGGTACCCCTGCACCCGTCCGCGCTCCTCCAGCGAGTACAGGTCGGCCGCCAGCGTGGAGCTGATGGGGAGCACCGCGCCCGCGCCCGCGCCCTGCAGGAAGCGGAAGGCGATCAGCCACGTCATGGAGTGCGCGAAGCCGCACAGCACCGACCCCAGCATGAAGACCAGCACCCCGGCGATGAAGACGGGCTTCCGCCCGAACAGGTCCGCGAGCTTGCCGAAGATGGGGGTGGTGACGGCCTGCATCAGCAGGTACGACGAGAAGACCCAGCCGTAGAGCGAGAAGCCGCCCAGCTTCGCGGCGATGCTCGGCATGGCCGTGGCGACGATCGTTCCCTCGATGGCCGCCAGGAACATCGCCAGGACCAGCGCCGAGAGCACGAGCGGCCGGCGCGTTCGCCGCGCTGGCCGCTCCGGGGATTCCGTATGGGAAGACATCTACGTCGCCGCGCCCGTGACCCGGTGGTGCCGCAGCCGTCCTGGATGCGGCGCCGCAACCTACGCCCCGGCAGCGCCGCTCACAAGCGGCCCGCCGGCCGCGGCCGGATCAGAGGATCCGGCGCAGCCCCGCCGCCTGCTCCCGCACCGCCTCTGGCGCCGTCCCCCCCACGCCGCGCCGCCGCGCCACCGCGGCCTCCGGCGAGAAGAGCAGCGCCAGGTCCGCCCCCGCGAACTCCTCCGCCACCTCCGCGAAGGCGGAGGGGGGCAGCTCGTCCACCCCGCACCCGCCCGCCTCGGCGCGGCGCACCAGCAGCCCCACCTTCTCGTGCGCCTCGCGGAAGGGGACGCCCTCCCGCACCAGGAAGTCCGCCAGCTCGGTGGCGAGCATCCCCGCGTCCACGGCCGCCGCGCAGCGCGCCGCGTCGATCTCCATCTCCCGCACCGTCCCGGCGACGGCGGGGATCAGCGCCTCCAGGGTGTCGAAGGCGCCGAAGAGCGCCTCCTTGTCCTCCTGGAGGTCCTTGTTGTAGCCGGAGGGGAGCCCCTTCAGCACGGCCAGGAAGCCGGTGAGCGCCCCCACCAGCCGCCCCGCCTTGCCGCGCGACAGCTCCATGGCGTCCGGGTTCCGCTTCTGCGGCATCAGCGAGGAGCCGGTGGAGAAGCGGTCCGAGTGGCGCACGAGCCCCCACTCCGACGAGGCGAAGAGGACCAGGTCCTCCCCCAGGCGGGACAGGTGCACCCCCACCATGGCGGCGACGTAGAGCAGGTCCGCCACCCAGTCCCGGTCCGCGACCGCGTCGATGCTGTTCTGCGACACGGCGTGGAAGCCCAGCGTCTCCTTGAGGAGGACCCGGTCCACCGGGAAGGGGCACCCGGCGATGGCGCCGGAGCCCAGCGGGAGCACGGCGGCCCGCTCGCGCGCCTGTGCCAGCCGCTCGCGGTCGCGCGCCAGCGGCCAGGCGTGCGACAGGAGCCAGTGCGCCGCGGACACCGGCTGCGCCCTCTGCAGGTGCGTGTACGACGGCATCACGGTGTCCAGGTGCCGCTCCGCCTGCTCCAGCAGGGCGCGCTGCAGGCCGCGGAGCGCCGCGTCCAGCCGCGACGCCGCCCCGCACGCCCAGAGCCGCGCGTCCGTCGCCACCTGGTCGTTGCGGGAGCGCCCGGTGTGCAGCTTCCCCGCGACCGCGCCCGCCTCCTCGTAGAGCAGCCGCTCCACCAGCGAGTGGATGTCCTCGTCCGGGGCGGCGGCCCACTCCGCGGCTCCCCACCCCTCCAGCCGCGCCCCCACGCGGTCCAGCCCCGCGCGCAGCTCCGCGCCCTCCCCCGCGGAGAGCACCCCGGCGGCGGCGAGCGCCTCCGCCCACGCCTGGCTCCCCGCCACGTCCTCGCGCCAGAGGCGGAAGTCCACGGGGAGCGAGCGGTTCAGCCGGTCCATCTCGGGCGCGGGCCCGGCGGCGAAGCGTCCGCCCCAGAGGCGGGCGACGGGGACGGCGGAGGCGCTGGATGCCATGGGAGTACGTGAGTGCGAAAGTGCGTGAGTGCGAAACGGCGACCCCCTCCCTCAATCCCTCCCCGCAAGGGGGAGGGAGGAACTGCTTTTCCGCTCCCCTCCCCCCTTGCGGGGGAGGGGCCGGGGGAGGGGGGTCCCGTTCAGTCCGCCGCCACGTCCGTCAGCATCGGCACGAGGGCCGGCGCGGACTGAACGGCCTTCAGCGCGGCGACGCGCATGGGGAGGCCGTAGAGGCGGATGAAGCCGGCGGCGTCGGCCTGGTCGTAGACGTCGTCCTCGCCGAAGGTGACGAAGCGCTCGTCGTACAGCGAGAAGGCCGAGGTGCGGCCCGCCACCGTGAGGTTGCCCTTGTACAGCTTGAGGCGCACCTCGCCGGTGACGCGCTCCTGCGTCACGTCCACCAGCGCGTCCATCGCGGCGCGCTCCGTGGTCCACCAGCGGCCCTCGTACACCAGGTCCGCGTAGCGGGGGGCGACGGCGTCCTTGAGCGCGAGCGTGCGGCGGTCCAGCACGAGCTGCTCCAGCTCCGAGTGGGCGGCGTAGAGCAGGGTGCCGCCGGGGGTCTCGTAGATCCCGCGCGACTTCATCCCCACCAGCCGGTCCTCCACCAGGTCGATCCGGCCGATCCCGTGCAGCCCGCCGACCTCGTTCAGCCGCTCCAGCAGCGCCACGGCGCCCAGCGCCTCGCCGTCCACCGAGACGGGGTAGCCCCGCTCGAAGCCGATGGTGACGTACTCGGCCCGGTTCGGCGCGTCCTCGGGGGACCGCGTCAGCAGGAACATGTCCTCCTGCGGCTCGAAGGCCGGGTCCTCCAGCGGGCCGCCCTCGTGGGAGACGTGCCAGATGTTGCGGTCGCGGGAGTAGATCTTCTCGCGCGTGGCCGCCACGGGGACGCCGTGCAGTGCCGCGTAGTCCAACGCGTCCTCGCGGGAGCGGATGTCCCACTCGCGCCAGGGAGCGACGACCTTCATCTCCGGGGCCAGGCAGGCGTAGGTCAGCTCGAAGCGGACCTGGTCGTTCCCCTTCCCCGTGCAGCCGTGTGCAAGGGTGGCGGCGCCCACCTGCTTCGCCACCTCCACCTGCCGCTTCGCGATGATCGGCCGGGCCATGGAGGTGCCCAGCAGGTACTTCCGTCCGTAGACCGCGCCAGAGCGCAGCGTGGGCCAGACGTACTCCGTCAGGAACTCCTCGCGGAGGTCCTCCACGTGGCACTCCCTCGCGCCGGACGCGAGCGCCTTGGCGACGAGCCCGTCCAGCTCCTCCCCCTGCCCCACGTCGGCCGCCACGCACACCACCTCGGCCGCGTAGTTCTCCTTGAGCCAGGGGACGATGATGGAGGTGTCGAGTCCGCCCGAGTAGGCGAGGACGATGGTTTCTTTGCTCATCTCAGGTTCTCCTGGCGCTAGAGTACTTCCTTGACGACCGCGATCTCGTCGCAGGCATGGATCTTCGGGCACTGCCGGCAGTCCGCCCACACCTTGAGCGGGAACATCTCCTTGGGCACCGTGCGGTAGCCGCAGCGGTGGAAGAACTCCTCCTGCAGGGTGAGCGCGAACACCGTCCCGATCCCCAGCAGGCGCGCCTCCTCCTCGATGCGCTCCGCCAGCTTCCGGCCGACGCCCATGCCGTGCGCGTCGGCGTGCACCGCGAGCGAGCCCAGCTCGGCCAGCTGCGGTGTGTAGACACGCAGGGCGGCGCACCCCAGGATGCGCCCGTCCGGCGTCTCCGCGACCACGAACTCGCGGAAGTTGCGGGAGAGCTGCTCGATGGTCTTGGCGAGCATCAGCTCCTTCGCCGCGAAGCCGTTGATCAGCGGCTCCACCTGCGTCATGTCCGCCACGCGAGCCGCGCGCACCGCCACCCGCTCCCGCGTCGGGGCCTCCGGCGCGGCGAGGAACGCCCCGCCCGACCACCCGGAGGAGGTCCCCGTGTTCTCCAGCAGCATCAAAGCACCTCCTCCAGGATCGCGACGCCCCTCGCCAGCTCGTCGTCCGTCGCCACCAGCGGCGGGACGACGCGCACCGTGTCCGGCCCCGCCGTGCAGAGCAGCAGCCCCGCCGCCAGCGCGCGGGCCACCACGTCTCCGGCGGGCTCCGTCAGCTCCACCCCCCAGATCATCCCCGCCCCCCGCACCACCGCCACCTCCGCGTGGCGCAGCGCCAGCGCGCCCAGCAGGTCCGCGAGCAGTGCGCCCTTGCGGCGCACCTCCGCCAGGAATGCGGGGTCGCCGATCTTGCGGCAGGCGGCCAGCGCCGCGCTCGCCACCAGCGGCCCGCCGCCGAAGGTGGTGGCGTGGTCCCCCGGGCGGACCGCGGCGGCCACGCGCTCCGTGAGCAGCACCGCGCCCATGGGGAGCCCGCCCGCGAGCGGCTTGGCGACGGTGAGGAGGTCCGGAGTCACGCCGGCCGCCTCGTGCGCCCACAGGTGGCCCGTGCGTCCCAGCCCCACCTGCACCTCGTCGAAAACCAGGAGCGCCCCGGCCTCGTCCGAGAGCACGCGCAGCGCGCGCAGGAAGGAGTGGGGGACGGGAAGGACGCCGCCCTCTCCCTGGATGGGCTCCACGATCACCGCGGCGACCCGGCCGGTGCGCAGCCGCTCCGCGAGGCCCTGCACGTCGCCCACCTCGCAGAAGTGCACCCCCGGCATCAGCGGGCGGAACGGCTCCTGGTACGAGGGCCGGTCCGTGGCCGCGAGGGCGCCCAGCGTCCGCCCGTGGAAGCTGCCCCGGAAGGCGACGATCTCCGTCCGCGCTTCGTGGCCCTCCGCGCGCGCCCAGCGCCGCGCGAACTTGATCGCCCCCTCGTTGGCCTCCGCACCCGAGTTGCAGAAGAAGACCCGGTCCGCGAAGGAGTGCCCGGCCAGCCACTCCGCCAGCTCCGCCGCCGGGCGGGTGCGGAACAGGTTGGAGGTGTGGACGAGCCCCGCGTCGAGCGCGGCGCGCACCGCGGCGGCCACGTCCGGGTCGCCGTAGCCCAGGGCGTTCACCGCGATCCCGCTGGTGAAGTCCAGGTAGCGTGCCCCGTCCTCCGCGATCAGGTGCGAGCCCTCTCCGCCCACGAAGACCGGGCCAGTGGGGCGGTAGACGCCCAGGAGGGCGCCGCCGGACGTGATGGTCTCTGTCGCCATGGCCGTGCTCCTCAAGCGGTCCCCGCGAGGGCCCGGGCGCGGAGCACCCGCGTCCCCGCCCCGGCGTCCCTCAGCATCTCCAGCCCGCCGATCCGCACCCGTGCGCCCGCCGCCGCGGCCCGAGCCGCGGCCCGGAGCTTGGGTGCCATCCCGGCGGAGGCGGTCCCGTCCTCCACCAGCGCCTCCACCCCGTCCGCGGCCACCGACCGCACCACCTCGCCGCCGCGGAGCACGCCCGGCACGTTGGAGACGAGCAGCAGCTCCGTGGCGCCCAGCGCCGCCGCGACCGCCGCCGCCGCGTCGTCCGCGTTCACGTTCAGCGGCCCCCCGTCCGGCCCCCGCGACACCGGGGACACCACGGGGAGGAGCCCCTGCTCCAGCCAGGCCAACAGCAGCCGGGTGCGAACCTGCGCCACCTCGCCCGTCCTCCCCAGCTCCCCGCCCCGCAGCACCTCCGCCCGGAGGAGCCCGCCGTCCTCCCCGGAGACGCCGATCGCGTCCGTGCCGGCCGAGAGGAGGGCGGAGACCACCCGCTTGTTCACCACGCCGGAGAGGACCATCGCCACGGCGCGCATGGAGGCCTCGGTGGTGACCCGCAGCCCGTCACGCCACTCCGGCTCGGCGCCGAGGGCGCGCTGCAGCGTGGTGATCTCCTTCCCTCCCCCGTGCACCACGACGGTCGATCCGCCGCGGAGCACCAGCGAGGCCGCGAAGCGCGCCAGCCAGGCGGCGTCGTCCACCTCGTTCCCGCCCACCTTCACCACCGTGATCCCGCGGCTCATTCCAGACCCTCCGTTTCGTCCAGCCCGAACATCAGGTTGAGGTTCTGCACCGCCTGCCCGGCCGCCCCCTTGAGGAGGTTGTCGATGGCGGCGACCACCGTGAGCATGGGGGTGGAGACCCCCGCCACGGCTGCGACGCCGATCGCCACGCGGTTGCTCCCCACGACGTCCGCCAGCGAGGGGGTGCGGCCGGCGGTCACCTCCACGAACGGCTCGTCCGCATACGCATCCACCCAAAGCGACTCGGGCGCGGCCAGCGGCTCGCGCAGCGGGAGGTGGATGGTCTCCAGGATCCCGCGGCGCACGGGGAGGAGGTGGGGGGTGAACACCAGCTCCGGCGCCCCGCCTCCCGCCAGGGCCGCCGCCTGGTCGCGCATCTCGGCCAGGTGCCGGTGCGTGTTCCCCACCCCGTAGGCCCGGAAGTCCTCCGCAACCTCCGCGAAGAGCAGCTCCCGCTTCGGCGCGCGGCCCGCCCCGGTCGCCCCGGAGGAGGCGTTCACGATCACCGGTCCCGCCAGCAGCCCTGCCCGGAGGAGCGGCGCCAGCGCCACGAGGGCGGCAGTCGGGTAGCAGCCGGGGTTCGCCACCAGCGCCGCGCAGCGGATCCGCTCCCGGTGCAGCTCGGGGAGCCCGTACACGGCGCCGCGCGCCCACTCCGGCGTCGCCGGCCGCGGCACCCGCAGGTCCGCCGACAGGTCGATGGCCCGCGCCCCCGCCGCCAGCGCCCGCTCCGCCCAGGCCGCCGACTCCCCGTGCGGCAGGCAGGAGAGCACCACGTCGCAACCGCCGAGGTCCGCGTCCTCCGCCCGCACCAGCGGCAGGTCGGGCGCGCCCCGCGCAATCGGGCGCAGCGGCTGCCCCGCCTCGCTCTGCGAGGTGGCGAAGGCGATCCGCACCGACGGGTGGCGGGAAAGAAGGCGGACGGCCTCGCGCCCGGTGTATCCGTTGGCTCCGAGGACGCCCGCCCGTACGACAGAGCGGCTATTCATGCGGACGAATTTATATCCGATTTCCGGATTGTCAACCACTCGAAAGAGAATATATCCATTTTCGGCGAACGGGACGTTTGCGCCCGTACCGGGACGGGCACAGAATCCGCGGGACGCCCGGCGGAGGGGGCGGCACGGACCGGAACGGAGAACGACATGGCGGGTGGAGACCGCGGGGGGTGGGAGTACGCGGAGCGGTGGGCGCTCGTGACCGGCGCCTCCTCCGGGATCGGGGAGGCGTTCGCGCGGCGGCTGGCGCGGCTGCGGATGAAGCTGGTCCTCTCCGCGCGCCGGGAGGAGCGGCTGCGCGAGCTGGCCGCGGAGCTGCGGCGCGCGCACGGGACGGAGGCGGTGGTGATCCCCGCGGACCTGGGGAAGCCGGGGGCGGCGGGGGTGCTCTGGATGGAGGCGAGGGACGGGCGGGAGGTGCACCTCCTCGTCAACAACGCCGGCTTCGGGCTGAAGGGGCGCTTCGACGCGCTGTCGCTGGAGCGGCAGGCGGAGATGGTGCGCCTCGACTGCACGGCGCTGATGGAGCTCACGCACCTGGCGCTCCCGCCCATGCGGGCGCGGGGCGACGGCGGGATCGTCAACGTCGCCTCGGTCGCCGCCTTCCAGCCGGTCCCGGACATGGCCGTCTACGCGGCGAGCAAGGCCTTCGTGCTGTCGCTGACGCAGGCGGTGGCGGAGGAGCAGCGCGGGAGCGGCGTCCGCGTGCAGGCGCTCTGCCCGGGCCCCGTCGCCACCGGGTTCCAGGACGTGGCGGGGACGCAGGTCACGGAGCGGACCCCGGGGATCATGACCGCGGACGAGGTCGTCGCGGCGGCGCTGCGGGCGCTGGAGGCGGGGGACGACGCCGTCGTCCCCGGGACGCTGAACCGCCTGGGCACCCTCGCCGGGCGGATGCTCCCCCGCTCACTGGTGCTCCGCGGGGCGAAGACCATCCTCAAGAAACTACGCTGAGCCCGGACCCACCCATGTCCTTCCTTCAGCAGCCCCCCACCCTCGGCAACCAGTACGACGAGGACCGCGCCCTCCGCTCGCTCCTCGCACGCATCCTCCCGCCGGACGTGCTGGGCGACGTGGAGCCTTCGCTGCGGGAGATGGGACGCATCTCCGCCGAGCTGTACCCCGCGCAGCTCGCCGACCGGTGCAACGAGCCGCGTTTGACGCAGTGGAGCGCCTGGGGCGAGCGCATCGACCACATCGAGCCGACGCCGCTCTGGCGCGAGGCGGAGCGGATCGCCGCGGAGCACGGCGTGGTGGCGGCGGCGTACGAGCGCGCCCACGGCCGCTTCTCGCGGATCCACCAGTTCGCGCTGGCGTACCTCTTCACCCCCTCCACCGACATCTACTCCTGCCCGCTGGCGATGACCGACGGCGCCGCGCGCACCCTGCTGGACTCCGGGAACGAGGCGCTGGCCGCGCGCGCCGTGCCGCACCTCATCAGCCGCGACCCGGCGGAATTCTGGACCAGCGGGCAGTGGATGACGGAAACCACCGGCGGCTCGGACGTGGGGCGCTCGGAGACCGTGGCGCGGCGGGACGAGGACGGGACGTGGAGGCTGTACGGGCGGAAGTGGTTCACCTCCGCCGCGGCCTCGCAGGTGGCGCTCACGCTGGCCAGGCCGGAGGGGAACGACCCCGGCGGACGGGGCCTCGCCCTCTTCTACGTGGAGGCGCGGGACGCGGAGGGGCGGCTCGCGGGGATCCGGGTGGACCGGCTCAAGGACAAGCTGGGGACGCGCAAGCTCCCCACCGCCGAGCTGACGCTGGACGGGACCCCGGCCGTCCCGGTCGCGGGGCTGGAGAACGGGGTGCGCGGCATCACCCCCATGCTCAACGTCACCCGGACCTGGAACGCGGTGAGCGCGGTGGCGCTGATGCGGCGCGGGATCGCCCTGGCGCGCGACTACGCCGGGCGGCGCGTGGCGTTCGGCGCGCCGCTGGCGGAGCAGCCGCTGCACGTGGACACGCTGGCCGGTCTCCAGGCGGAGTTCGAGGGCGCGCTGCACCTCACCTTTCGCGCCGTGGAGCTGCTGGGCGCCCTGGAGGCCGGGGAGATCGGGGAGGACGAGGCGCGGCTCCTGCGCGTGCTCACCCCCGTCGCCAAGCTCACCACCGCGCGCCAGTCCGTGGCCGTGGCGAGCGAGGTCGTGGAGGCGTTCGGGGGCGCGGGGTACGTGGAGGACACCGGGATCCCCGTGCTGCTGCGCGACTCCCAGGTGCTCTCCATCTGGGAGGGGACCACCAACGTCCTGTCGCTGGACACCCTGCGGGCGCTGGAGTCGGTGGGCGGGCCGGGCCCGGTGCGCGGGGAGCTGGAGCGGTGCGCGGCGGCCACCCGCGACCCGGACCTCTCGGCCGTGGTGGGGCGGG